>JAYUVI010000359.1:0-4581 GCA_043754135.1 Bdellovibrionales bacterium
TTTCTAAAGCTAGTTCAGCATCGGTTTCTTCTACTGCCTCAGCCGCCGCTGCCACTTCACGTGAGGCTTCGTCCAATTCAAAAATATTGGCGGAGGTGAAACCTTCTAACTCTGCAGCTGCATCTGCCGCCATTGAGCGAATGTCTTTTTCTAAGCTCGCCGATGAACTTTCACTGGCGCATTCGCCCGATCTTTCCCCAGCGGCTCGATCATTTTTTGATTTACCAATTTTAGCTTTATTTTTCTTTGCCATTTTTAAAACCTCTGTCTCACCCTAATTCAAATTCAAAAACTCGTCGCTAAATCTCAACATCCGGCTCATCTGCTTTTGGCGGATAAATAAAATCATCTATCGCTGTCGATTCATTCGCTTGGTCGCCCGACATTAAATCAGAAATTTCATCTTTAACTGGGCCCGGGCCCAGTTCAGCAAGCAATTGCGTCAGCGTTGCGCCGTCAGCGTCTACAACAACCTCGTCAGCCGCGACGCTTTCGTCACTCACTAACTCATCCGTCGCGAACTCTTCGTTTAGAGCCGCTTCAATTTCTTCATCAGTCGCTGCCACGATCAAAGGCTCATCGCCTACCGAACGCGGTGTTGGCGCCGCAGCGAGAATTTCTTCACTCGTTGCTATAGCGGGAGAGTTTTCACCGCTCCCCACACTAGTCATTGCAAAGTCACCCACCACTGGCGCACCACTTAAATCTTCGTCGCCAGCCACCAGCGACATTTGAATCTCTTCAGCTGTCACTTTGCTCGTCGGCGGCACGACCTCTTCGTTCTGTAACCAAATATCACCAGCGGCGCCGTCAGTGGCCACTTGCGATTCGTAATTTTCAACTTTCGAAATGGCATTGCGATCGATTGTTCCTATGGTTTCAACGTGAATATCAGCAAAATTTTCTGACTGAAAAATATTCGTCAGACCAATTTTTGAAAGCTCAAGCAAAGATAAAAACGTAATCAGCAAGCGACCTTTGTAATCGGGTGCAGCCATATTGGCAGGAGTAACTGGAGTCGCTAAATTTGAACGAGTAACTGGCGTCGCGAAATTTGCGGGAGTAATAGTTTCAACCACATTAACCGGCGCAACAGGCCCTTCAGCCGCCGTCTCACCAAAAAACGTAAGTGTTTCGGCCACCGCGCCACCGCTAGCCGTTCGCAACGGCGGGTGATTCATCAGCGCCGACAAAGTCGTCGGCTGACCTACTATCAGCAATAAACGCATCTGCCAGATACGATCGGCAATGGATTGCAAACTCTGCGACACCCTGTGCACCGCTTTTTTCATACTTTTCATGGCTGAGCGGTAACACGATATTAAAGCGTACAAAGCGTTTTCTTCTTCTAACAAAATCTCACTGTCATCGACGTTGATCTCTTCGCGCATTCCCCGCAGCCAAACATTGCGGCCAACAAGCTCTCGTTTGTATAAATTTTGCCCAGCCTCTTGATACATTTGATACTCAAGCAAACGGCGCACGAGATCTCTTCGCGGGTCCTCTTGTTCGACGACCTCTCCGGCCTCATTGTATTGCGGTAAAAGCATTTTCGATTTGATCTGAATCAGTGTCGCCGCCATGGCAATAAAATCGCCGGCCACTTCAAGATCAAGCTTTTTCATAGCCTTAATTGAGTCGAGATACCGCTTAGTTATCTCGTTAATGTTGATGTCAAATATATCCATCTCTTCACGCCGAACGAGGTGAAGAAGTAGCGCGATAGGGCCCGAAAATTTATCGATATGAACGACTACAGCCATAAGCGGTCATTGAACCAATTCTAAGGCTGGAATTCAACAATGGAGAGGCGAAGAAATTAAGCTATGCTGCATCACAGAAAAGGTGACAACATCGCGAGAACTATATGCTCTAGCGCCGCAATTAAAAAGAGCATCGGGCCCTGCAAAAATCGAAAGCCGCCCGCGACAAAAAAGACAATGAGCAGGATCTGCAAAGTGTTCTGATGTTCTTCGAGAAAGTTATTCCACTCCCGTGGTATAAAACGCGCCAAAATTTTACCGCCATCAAGCGGGTGCAGCGGAATCAGATTGAACACACATAATAATACGTTGATGACAATAAAATTGCCCAGCATAGCTTTAACAGCACTCGCGGTGTCACCTTGTATGAAAATCCCGCAGAGCACGTATAAAAAAGTAGCAATAAAGCCCAGCAGCAAATTCGAAAGTGGCCCTGCCGCAGCCACCCACGACATGTCGGTGCGTGGCTGACGTAAATTTCGTTCATTGACGGGCACGGGTTTCGCCCAACCAAAAATAAAACCGCCACCACCATTCATGCCACCTACTCCGGCTAAAATACCGGCAATAGGTAAAATAAAAGTGCCCAGCAAATCGGCATGGACAAAGGGGTTCATGGTAAGACGCCCCATCATGTCGGCGGTATTGTCGCCTTTCATTTTGGCGACATAGGCATGCGCAAATTCGTGAAAGCAAAGCGCGAAAAGAAATGGCACATACTTAATGCCGAGGTTGCCCAGCACTTCAATCAAATTAAAATCACCCATCGGGCTAGTCTATACGAGTCTGTAGCTTATGACAAAATTATTTGCTCATCTATTTAGTCATCTGTTTAATGATCGACAGGTGGGCGTGTTGCTATCGTTTATTTTTATTTTTAGTTTTCTATTCAGCCAAGGCGAAATCGCTCAGGCGTCATTCACCAATCACAACTCGGTGATGTTAGGTGATCGTGCCGGTGGCATGGGTGGCGCTTACACCGCTCTCTCACACGATCCTGCGGCAGGTGCATTTTATAATCCCGCCACTCTCGCGCGTCTCGAAGGCTCGAGCATGTCGACTTCGGTGAATCTATTTAATAAATACGATGCGAAGTACGGCACCAATGAGCAACTCGATCGCTCCATTTTTCGAATCAACAAAGGTTCCATTGTGTCGATCCCCTCGGCGTCGGGCATCTTTAATAGTTTTCGCAGCTTCACAACGGGATTGTCGATCGTGATTCCTGATTACCAAGTTTTCGGTGGCGATATTTATCGTAAGGGTGAAGACTCGACGTTTTTACGTCTCGACGACAAATCTTTATGGGTGGGCGGCGCGTTCGCGTTTAATATTTCAGAAGAATCAGCCGTGGGCCTGACTATTTATTACACATCGCAAAGTTACAGTCGATCACTGATGAATCGTTATGACACGGGCGCCGAAATTATTGTTGAAAACGAAGAGAAAACTTTTTCGCAAAATTCTATAGTTTATGTGGCGGGCTATTACCGACAGATCACTCCCGAGTGGTCGATGGGTTTGAGTTATCGCTTACCCTCTGTACCCGTAGATGGCTCGGGTTCTTATTTACGCTCGCAAATCGGTACAGTTTCAGGCGCGCAACCGGTTGTGTCGAATAATCGTCTCGGAGTGCAGTCACGCATTCCCACACGGCTGGCCGGCGGGGTGGCTTACAGTCGTGATCGCGATATGACCGTGTCGTTTGACGTTAGTTTTTATGGCGCAGACGCCTTCAACGATTTGAGCGAGAATGGCGATCGTATTCAGTATGATCACGTGGTGAACTACGCACTCGGTTTTGAAAAGTACCTTGAGCCTTGGGTGGCTTTGCGCTTGGGAGTATTCACTGATTACGCGTCGACGCCGTCAATTCCTGCGGCGCCGTCACATCGTTACCAAGATCACATCGACAAATTTGGTTTCAGCGCCAACGTGGGTCTGCACACAACAGAACACACGACCGTTTCTTTGGGTGGTTATTACTTGGGCGGCAATGGCGTAGCTGGCGAATTAATTGGCGATGGCTATCAGCGAATTAAGAAAACGGAGCGGCTGTTCTCGTTCTTGGTCGGGTCGTCGTACAGTTTTTAACGAAGCTTTTAGTCTAGGCCCGTCGCACACTCGAATGAGTGGCCCCGCAGGCCTAGCCGAGGAGCCTGGTCCACATGCGACCACGACGCGCATCGAAGTCAGATCGTCAATATCTTGCTTACCCATGCCGATACATGGAGGCATGGCAGATCTGTTTAAACGCACCATCTTTGACACCCTCCACGGTCACATCACTTTAAATCGCGTCGAATCGCGCATTTTAGAAACGCCCTATTACCAACGCCTGCGCTGGATTCGCCAATTGGGTTTTAGTTTTTATGTTTTCCCCGGCGCGACTCACACTCGTCACGCTCACGCACTCGGTGTTTTGCATGTCATGCATCGCGTGCTGCATGCCACTGGTTTAGCCGTGCCCGATGAAAAATTTTTTGCGGTTTCGGCACACGACGAAAAAACTTTGTTCCATCGCATGATGCGCTTAGCGGCTATGCTTCACGACATTGGCACACTCCCTTTTTCACACACGATTGAGCTCGCTTATATTAATCATTGGAAGGAGCAACAGCGCCATCGCAACACCAAGCGTGCCGCCAATCACGAAGTGCTCGGCATGCATATTATTTTGAATACGGATTTTGAAGGCGGCATCACGCGCATTTTAAAAGAAGAGGGCATCGACCCGAACGAGCTGGCTAAAATTATCGCTGGTGAATCTGAAATCCCTGTGGCCAATCAACTTATGCACTCTGATATCGACGCTGAT
>JAYUVI010000360.1:0-11072 GCA_043754135.1 Bdellovibrionales bacterium
AGAATAATGATGATCGCGCTTATGCCGTTAAATCCAATAAGCTCTGCCGTTTGTGCAATCGGTGCTTTGACCCAATACCAAGTGTAACCGTAATTCCACGGAAAAAGATTTGGCATCACCATTTTGATAAGTGCGGTGAGCAGCGCCAGAGAAACCAGTTGGGTCTTAGGGTTCAGGCGGATTTTTTTTTGTAACAGCCACCAGATAAGGCCGGTGAGTGGCAGATCAAGATTGGCGATACAGCAAAATAAAATGAGCGTGACAATCGCAAGTGGCCACGGAAAGTGCCCAAATTCTTGCACGGTGTGAGCGACCCAATTAAAACCAATGAATGTAAAAAGGCCTTGTGTTAGCCAACCACTCAGTAGAATTTTTTTGAGCGGTTTCAGTGTGCTCGTGTCGTTGTGAATTTTAATCCAGAAGTGCCAGATGGGTACGAATGCAAAAAGTGTTGCCCATGGCGGGAACGGAATATAACTTGTGCCAATAAGAATACCTGATAGGATACTGGAGAAGAGCATCGCTTTTAGCTTGATGGCTTTTTTATTTCTGAGCAAGTTTTATTACTGTTGAGTGTTGGATTAAGAGTTAGATCGACAGTAAAGTAGACGGTTAAACAGGCAGTAAAAGAGATAGTCAAATAGGCAGTCAAGTGGGCAGTCAAATAGGCAAGTAACCAGAGGGCTGGGATGGATCAGGTTCCGCACCAAAAAACGCCACATGAAATGCAAAATCAATCCACGTTGCCTAATGACGACCTGAATGTACGCATGCGCTGCCCCACTTGTCGGAAACTTTTCAGCGTGCCGACTCAAGAAATTGCTGAGGCGGAACCTAAATTTAGTTGTAACTCTTGTCAG
Source organism: Bdellovibrionales bacterium (assembly GCA_043754135.1). Classification (GTDB taxonomy): domain Bacteria; phylum Bdellovibrionota; class Bdellovibrionia; order Bdellovibrionales; family UBA1609; genus RBG-16-40-8. The sequence continues at coordinate 861 of JAYUVI010000360.1, forward strand.
ACGCTTTTTTTTATTTCTTTTCGTGAGGCCCTTGAAACTAACGATGAACTGCAGGGAGTCGTTTACCAAGAACCTTCGGTGGAGTTGTTAGATACGGCTCAGGCGCCAATGACTGCACCGATACCTTTGTCTTCGCCCACCTCAGCTCCCGCGGTGGCGCCGGCTTCGGCCACGGCGCTTATCAATGAAATTTTCTCATGCCCCAAGTGTGGTCAGGCCTATAAGGCTGGTGACGAAGAGTGCTCGGCGTGTGGAGTGCTATTTTTTAAGCTGGCCGAAAAAACCAATAAAAATTTTCAACGTCAGCAAGAAGAAATTTTTTCGACTTCGCCTGAAGTTCGTCAAGCCTGGGATGACGTTTTAAATGCATATGAAAATTACGAATCACATCGCCAATTTATTAATGCGGCCTGGGCTGATCGCAGCCTTGATTATGCCGCTCACAAGTACGGTACGATTCTCGATGTTTTGCCGAAAGATGATATGGCCTTGCGTGCGGTAAAAGAAGTTCACGCTCTTGTTGCAGTGAAATTTGAAGTTTCTGTTGAAGAGATTGAAACTAAAGGCTGGCGCGCAGTGATGCGCCAAGTGATTATGGCGCGCGCCCATGTGTTCTCGTTTCGTCGTATGAAGCTCACCAATGTCATTATGGTGGGTTGTGGAGTCATTATTGTAATGGGGTTAATGTTGCCTCACCTGCGCAATCTTGTGGGTTTTGGCTCAGCGATTTTGGGTTTTATCTTAGCTTTGCGCTATTATTTCAGAGTTATTTAAAGTTATTCAAAGTCATTTAAATTTATTTAGAGTTATTCAAATAGTTTATTTAGAGATGATTTCATCACCGTATTTTACAACGTATTTTACGACGCGATTTGCACGTGATTAGCGTGTGCGAAGCTGTGGGTCTTCTTGCGTGAGCAATTTCTTTAAATCTTGGCTGAAGTTATGAAGCGCACCTTCTGGTGCCACTGCGAAAGCATTTTTCTCGCGCCCTGCGGGCGATTCGTTACCAGCACCAGGGTTTACAGAGAAACTATCGGCATTCAAATTCATCACATTTTTCGGTACGACACCGGTGACGGAAACGCCACCATCTAAAATGGCGAGTGCGCGATAGGCATTTAAGCGTTTTTGAAATTTAGTTTTGCCGCTGAGCTTGTTGGGCTCCCAATCGCCGGTTTCGGTGATGTGGCGAGCGAGACGAGTGGCATCGAAGTCGCTGAATCGGGCCAGAAGTAAAGTGGCGACACCAGTGACAATAGCGGTCGCTTGCGAAGTGCCCGTAAGGTAACCATAGTTGCCACCGGGTAAAGTCGAGTAAATATTTTTACCAGGAGCTGCAATATCGACTGAGTGTGCGCCGTAATTGCTTGAGGGCAGAACATTGCGCTCGCGATCAACCGCGGTCACAGAAATAATATTATCGAGGCCGTAATCAGCGGGGTAATATTTTTTAACATCTGAGTTCGACCGTTCATTGCCGGCAGCGGCGACAAATAAAATGCCTTTGTCGCGGGCTAGTGCGACGGCTTCGCGTTCTTTATCGCTGGGCTCAAGGCCGCCACCTGAGTAATTAATGATATTCGCACCGACTGCTACACAGTAACGAATAGCGCGCACGGTGTTCAGTAAGTTGTTGTTCACGAGTGCCGTAGGGTCATAGTACTTGGCGATAATCAAACTCACTTTAGGCGCTACGCCGCTGATGCCAATCCCGTTGCCGCCTTCTGCACCAATGGCGCCGGCAATGTGGGTGCCGTGACCGTGGTGATCGGCAAGGTTATTATTGTTGTCGACAAAGTTGCAGCCGTGAACGTCGTCGACACAGCCATTGCCGTCGTCGTCGACATTATTGGTCGCTTTGTTGCGGCCCATTTCATCGCGACCGGTTTCACCAGGGTTAGTCCAAATATTGTTTTTCAGATCGGGGTGGTTGATGTCGGCGCCGGTGTCGATTACACAAACTTTTACACTGCGGCTGCCGACAGCGCGGTGTTTGGCCCAGGCTTCTTCAGCGTGGGTCAGGTTTAAATCCCATTTCTGCGACATGGCCGGGTCGTTCACAAAAAGGTCGACTTCTTTTTTCTGTGGTTTTTGCGATTTTACAACTTGGCCTAATTCGGTCTCGCGCGCGACACTTGATTTCGCTAGGCTCGCGAGATCGTCTTGATCGAGTTGCAGAGAAGCTGGTTCATTGCCTTCGCTATTGGCGAAAGCTTCTTGATCTGACGTGGGGTTAATTGCGAAATTTTGAATATTTGTGTCGACTTCAGCGACATGAAACTGCTGAGCACGCACAATATTAAATTGAATAGCGGCCACGAGCGCTAAAACGCCTAAGCCAAATACCACGGCATTGCGGTTGTCACGGCGTCTTATTCTGCGTTCGATCCCATTATATTTGCCCATGCTGCTCGCACCTCTTCTGCACTTTAGAAGAGCAATCGCGGTGCCGCATTTTATGATTTATAAGTATGTGAACTTGCTACATATTATCATATTGGGAGAGTGCCTGAGATGATCACACTTTTGATAAGTGTCTAAGGTCACGACAGTCTCGTTTTGAGACGTGGTGACTTTGATACGTGGCTAATGATTAACTCAATATAGCGCTAATAGTACAAATTTGACATATCATAAATGACATGTCATAATTGATTAATGTGGGTGGTTGAGTTCGAAAGTCTGGCGGTTCAATATGAGGTTGAGAAATTAGTGCGTGAAAAAAAGCTATCTGTTGAGGATCAGGCGATTATCCATGCCTGGATAAAACAGATTAGTCACCATGGGCCAGAGTCTATTCGCCACGATTTTAAATGGGCTGATCATGATTTAACTGGTGAGTGGAAAGGTTATCGATCTTCATCCTATTCTCATCGAGGACGAATCATTTATTTAGTAGTTGAGGAAAAGATTGTAATAAAAATAGCAAGAGTGACCGATATTCATAATTATCGTCGGGAGAAGAAGAATGAAAAAAATAAGAAAAAATCCACTTGAAGTTTTCAAGCCTGCCAAAACAACAGGCGATTTAGTTAAAGCATTTCGAAAAAACTTTAATATTAAGCAAGATGATATGGCACACGCCTGTAAGATATCTCAAGCTAATCTCTCAGCAATAGAAAAAAACCGCCGTGAAGTGGGGCCACGAATCGCTCTCCGTTTAGCGGCGTTTATGGGTTTGAGCCCCGATATAGTGCTTTACCCCAGCGGATATGAGTCAGAAACTGAATATAAAGAAGTGCGTATCCGCTATAGAAATATGTTGTCTATAGTTGCGAAGGGTTCTTGATTTAAGTCCACTTGTGGTTGGCAGTTATTTACGCATCTCGATCGGTTCAGATTGGCTGTTTTGATAAGAAATTTTTAGTGTCCAATCCGGAAAGCTCATTTGCTGGTCAGGTGAATTCATAATTTGATACGTGATTAAATTGCGTAACACTAATTTCACGTAATCGCGAGTTTCGTCGTAGGGGATGTCTTCAATAAACTCGACAGTATCGCCGCGATAGCGTGTTCTAAGCCAAGTGAGAATGGCTTTTTCGCTAGCATTGTAAGAAGCGACCGCAAGCACGAGTTCGCCATTGTATTTGTCCCATAACTCTCGCAGGTATGCCGAGCCGATTGGAATATTCACATGCGGTTCGTAAAGTTCGTCGTTATTTGCTAGGTCGATAGAGTTGGCATCGGCCGAGCGTCGAGCCACTTGCGGTAGAAGTTGCATCAAACCGAAGGCATCCATCGGGCTACGTGCGAGGGGATTAAACGACGACTCTTGGCGCATGATCGAGTAAATGAATTCTACACTCACGCCAAAACGACTGGCCGCCTTGGTCACAGTGTCGAGATACGGGTTCGGGAAAATTAACCGTGGATTTTCCTCTAAAATATTTCGGCGTACGGTGGGGTTCAACAAGTTGATCTGATTGAACATAGCCAAGTAATTTTGCGAACGTGTGTAGAGTTGCAGAAGAGCCGTCCAGGCTTCTAAATCTTCGGAATCTTTTTTTCGCAAATTGCCAGCGACAGAGTCGAGGTAATCGCGGGCTACAGAGTCTTCTTTGGTCGCGATAAGCCACGCCAGGTAATTCTCGTCGATCAACACGCGCAGTTTGTGGGGTAAATGGCCCGAGTAGTTCACACGATCGGCCTCATCATTGCGAATCATGTTTTTAGGGAGTGGTTCGCCGATTTCTCGGTAAGAAAGTAAACCATAGTAGCTCAGTGGGTCGTTCTTTATCACTTTTTTGAATTCATCTTTGGCGTCGTCGTGTTGGCCACTGGCGGCAAAACTTTTAGCGAGCCAAAAAGAATAGCGGCTGATTTCAAAAGTGCTCTCGGTTCGGTCGCGTAGTTCAGTAAAGAGCTTAGCCGCATCTGGGTATTTTTTTTCTTTCAGTTCGTTCCACGCTAGATACCAGGTGATTTTATCGCGAAAAGCGGTGTTGTCAGGTTTTTCATCAAGGGCTTTACGAAACCAATCCGCACTCTTCGCGAAATTCTGATATTCTTCTTCAATACGCCCGCGCATCCAGTAAACTTCAGCGAGCGGCACCTTGTGACCGATGGTCTTTTCGATGCGATCAAGTGTTTGCACGGTTTTTTTGATTTGATTGTCTGTCCAGTACGTGCGGGCGAGTAACATTTGCGTGTCGGCATACAATTTGGCGTCAGCCAGGTTTTTCTTTGAATTGCGATAGAGTTTACTAACGTAGGCGGCCAGTTTTTCGGTCGCTTGAATGGCCTCGGGGTTTTTTTGCTGAATTTTATAGACGGTGCGTATGCTGCGCAGAGATTGCAACTTATCGTTCAACGAAGTTTTTTTATCTTTAATCGTGCGGTTGTAAAAAAACATCGCTTTATCGAAGTCGCGTAGGTAGCGATAGTCATTAGCCACTGCAAGAAAATCTTTGGGGAGTGGGTGCGGAGTGCGACTGGGCGATAAATTATAAATGCGATTTTCTAATTCGCGCATTTTATCTTTGTCGTTAAGTGCATGAGCGTTTTTTAAAGCTTCGTCGGCGTAGTCGACTTTTTCTTCTCGGCGCAGATTCATTTTCGATTTGCGCAAGAACAAATCCACCAGCGATTGTTTGTTGCCGGCGGTCTTTGCTTTTTCAATGGCAAGGTCTATGGCTTCAACATTGAGCCAAGGGTCGAACTGGTCGACATCAAAAGCTTCAAGTCGGGTGAGAATCTGATTGCTCTTCGGGCATAGCCGATGCGCACGTAAATAAGCCAACCGGCGGATAGGGAAGTTCGCTTCACCTGCCAGTCGCGAATAACTTTCGCACGCAACGTTTTTATCTTTTTTGCTCCAGAGCTGCGCGCGACGGTAGTCGGCCCACCACACAGTCGTAGGCGAGGGGTTTTCTTTAGCCACACGATTTAAAAACAGATCGATACTGATAAAATCTTTATCGCCAATGAGTTGATCGTTGATAGGCCACGACGCCACTTCGGGCGGCATAAGTTCTGTTTGTGGCGGACGATTAGTTTTTTGCACGCTTGAACAGCCGAGTAGTACACCTAAACCTGAAAGAAAAACCGCCAGCTGTCTTTTCATTATCTGATTAGTCTAAGAGCATTTTTTCGGTGCGAATAGACTAGAGTGCGACGCGCGGCGAGACCTCGACTTTAAGCTAGTATGTGGTGAGACGGCTAAACACCTAGCGCCCGGTTTCAAGACGACGAATACGTTCTTCAAGCGGTGGGTGAGTCGAGAACAAGGCCATCAGAGCGCCACGCGGGCGGCCTGAAATTTTTAGAGTGGCCAAAGTCTCTTGCTCGCGATCGAGGCGACCCGCGGTACCCTGCAATGCACGCAGAGCCGAAATCATACTGTCGCGGCCGGCGAACAGGGCGCCACCTTTATCAGCGCGAAATTCACGACCGCGCGAAAAATAATTCACCGCGATCATACCAAGAACGCTAAACGCGATTTCAAGTACAAACACGATCATCATGTAAAGAAATGGGCTCGAACCGCGGTCGTCAGAGGACCGCACTGAACTTGCCACCACTTGCGCCACCGCACGGGCGAGAAAAATCACCACGGCGTTGATTACACCTTGCAAGAGCGTCATGGTCACCATGTCACCGTTGGCAATGTGAGCCACTTCGTGACCTATAACGCCGCGAACGGCTTCGCGGTCCATACGTTGCAAAAGTCCCGAAGAGACCGCGACTAGAGAATTATTTTTTGAAGGGCCGGTAGCAAATGCATTCACTTCAGGGCTATCGTAATAACCCACTTCGGGCATTTTACTGAGACGAGCCGCGCGCGACATTTCGTAAACGGTTTCCACCACAAAGCGCAAAGCCGGGTCGCCCGTTGAAGGGCTAATGACTTTCACGCCCATCATGCGTTTAGCCATCCATTTAGACATGAGGAGTGACACAAATGCCCCACCAAAACCCATCACCACACTAAACAGTAATAGATACTGATTGTACGAAGACGGCGAAACCCCGAGAAACGCGCAGATCACATTGAGCGCGAAGCTTAGAGATACAATTACGAGAATATTAACGACGCCGAATAGAAAAATTCTTTTCACCATTGCAAACATGATGAGTCTCCTTTTACGTGCGCGCAGCGGTACCAATACCGCTGTCTCACGCTTTTTTTAGTGACAGTATATTACTGCTTTTTGAATTGAAAAGCTAGCGCTGGCGAATCGGCCTGAGCGTCGACATCAATTTCGCCACCTTTCGAAATGGCACCGAATAAAATGTCGTCGACAAGAGGCTTTTTTAAATATTCGTCGACGGTACGAGCAAAGGGTCGCGCGCCATATTGCGGTTGGTGCCCTTTTTTGAACAGCCAGTGAATGGCCTCATCGGTAACACGCAATTCGATTTTCTTTTTCTTTAACTGAGTGGCCAGCTCGCCGACAAATTTGTGCACAACACGAATGAGAATGTCTTCAGACAGCGCACCAAATTCAACAATTGAGTCGAGACGATTTAAAAATTCAGGGCGAAAAGCGTTTTTAATAGCGTCCATCGAAATCGCCGAAGAACTACCCGCGGTTTTTATGCCAACGGCACCTTTAGCAGCTTCGAAGGCGCCAGCATTGCTGGTCATGATCAAAATTGCGTTAGTAAAATCAGCGCCGCGACCGTTATTGTCGGTGAGCTTACCGTTATCCATGGCTTGCAGTAAAATATTGATCAAGTCGGGGTGAGCTTTTTCAATCTCATCCATCAACACCACGGCATGGGGGTGTTTGTTCATGGCTTCGGTCAATTGGCCGCCTTCTTCAAAACCGACGTATCCGGGGGGCGCGCCGACTAAACGCGAGACCGCGTGTTTCTCCATGTATTCGCTCATGTCAAAACGCATAAACTCCACACCCAACTGAAGAGCCAGTTGTTTGGCGAGCTCCGTCTTACCTACGCCTGTGGGGCCAGCAAACAGGAATGAACCAATGGGTTTGTTTTCGCGATTCAAACCTGTGCGCGACATTTTGATAGCTGAAACAAGTTTGTCGACAGCTGAATCTTGGCCAAAAATTACCGCTTTTAAATCAGCATCGAGAGTTTTAATTTTCAATTTATCAGAGGCCGAAACCGTAGCCGTCGGCACTTGCGCCATTTTCGAAACCACTTTTTCAACTTCTTTCGAAGTCACAGTTTGGCGAGAGTCATCTTTTGCTTCAATACGGATCCGCGCCCCCACTTCATCGAGCACGTCGATGGCTTTATCGGGCAGTTGGCGACCTTGAATGTATTTCGCAGACAATTCAGCAGCGGCGCGAACCGCGGCTTTGTTGTAGCTCACGTTGTGGTGCTCTTCATATTTGGGTTTTAAGCCTTCAAGAATAAGCACAGTATCTTCGACACTGGGTTCTTGCACGTCGATGCGTTGAAAACGTCGCGCCAGCGCGCGGTCTTTTTCAAAAGCATTGCGGTATTCTTTGTGAGTGGTCGAGCCCATGCAGCTTAAGGTGCCATCGGCTAGGGCAGGTTTTAGTAAATTGGAGGCATCCATAGTGCTGCCCGAAGTACCACCGGCGCCCACAACCGTGTGAATTTCATCAATGAACAAAATAGCTTTCTTTTGTTTTTTTAATTCGCCCACGACGGCCTTTAAGCGCTCCTCAAAATCGCCACGATATTTAGTGCCGGCGATCAATGCGCCCATGTCGAGTGAGTAGACCTCGGCCTCTTTCAAATTTTTGGGCACTTGACCCGCGACAATACGTGCGGCCAGACCATCGGCAATGGCGGTTTTACCCACACCAGCTTCACCGATGAGGAGAGGATTATTCTTAGTTCGGCGAGCTAAAACCTGAATCGCGCGCTCAAGTACATCTTCGCGACCAATCAAAGGGTCGGTCTGACCCGCTTTTACTTTGTCATTTAAATTTTGCGTGTAAGCTTGCAAAGCCGTTTGCGGTTGCTGACCCGCTTGTGCCGGTCCGCCGGGTTGACCACCCATACCTGTATTAGGTTGGCCGTTGGGGCCGGCAGGTAATGTGCCCGCGCGTGCACCGGCTCCTAAAGCACCGGGAGCAGAACCAGGAAGAGAACCAGCGGCGCCAAAATTCTGTTGGCCGTGAGAAATGTAATTGACGACATCAAACTGTGAAATGCCCGCGCGCTCGAGAAAGTACACGGCATGTGATTGACGTTCGTTGAAAAGCGCCACAAGCACATAGCCGGTGCTGACTTCATTTTTACCAGCACTTTGCATTTGCACGGCCGCACGTTGAATCAAACGGTGAAACGCAATAGTGAGTTCGGGCTTCCACGCCGGTAAGTTTTGAATGACATTGTCTTCGATCTTTGGTGCGTGCTGATTGATATGAGTTTCGAGGTCAGTTCGCAGCTTAGGCATGTCCACATTAAAATTCTGCAAAATAGCTGTGGCGTCGGGGTTGCTCAACAGAGCCAGTAACACGTGCTCGAGGCTCACAAACTCATGATGTTTTACCGCAGCAAGGCGTACGGCTTCGTTCAGCGAAGCTTCTAATTTGGGGTTCAGCACACGGACCTCCTCTGCATATTCACAATATTCACACCTATCTTAAGACGTTTTCTCCATCGTGCATTTCAGTGGGTGTTTGCTCTTACGAGCGTAATCATTCACCACATACACTTTGGTTTCGGCCACTTCGTGACTGTAAATGCCAGCCACTCCGGCGCCTTGTTGATGAACTTGCATCATAATTTGGTTGGAGTCTTCAGCACTTCTGTTAAAAAATTTTTGCAAAACATGCACAACAAAATCCATAGGAGTGAAATCGTCATTGAGCAGAATCACCTTGTAATACGAAGGCTCTTTGAGCTTGGGTTCAGGCCGCACTAGGGTTTGTGTACCTGTGCCGGGCCGGTCTTCGTCGTCATGGCTCATTCGTCACTCTCGCTTATGTCTCTCACTGCAAGTCCTTCAACCACTACTGAATGTGGGGTGGTTTTGCAAATCGTCAAGCTAGCCCCTGTAGATTCAATTTTAGCTGGTTTTGGGGAATATATAAAGTCTAGCCAACGTTTTGTGCGGGCGGTCTTGTCGCTAGAATGGGCTCATTGATCTAGCCATAGATATTTATGTGTAATAACCGTCTTAAAATTTTCGTCAATAGTGTGCCAATCTACAATATCCACTTTGATAGTGAGATGGGAGTCTGAGAAATCATTTTTTAGTTGAGTTAAAATTTCGATATCAAGTGGTTGACCGTTATCGATTGCAATATCTAAATCAGAAAATGGTTTAGCATTACCCTTTATACGTGAACCAAAAACCATCGTCTTTGCCAGCGGCACATTTTTTTTTAAAATTTTTTTTACTAGAACAAGATCCGATTCGTTTAGGTCGATCATGTTTTTCGTGCTTTGAGATGGTTCAGCAGCTTTCGTGAATCTATGGCGAATTCAACAGCCGTCACAAACACTGAGTTGGCTTTTTTAGCGTTATAGGTGTGGGAAGTGATATTTCTTTGCTCACGATAAATCATCCACTTTTGCGGTTCGTTCAATATCCCTTTCTCAGCGGCCTCGCGAATCAAGTCGTTAAACGATAACTGATCGATCTGTGCAGGCACAGCTGCTTCTTGCTCAAGGACGCGCTTTAACATTTTCCAACTCAATTCGAAGGTGTATTCGAAGCGCTGGATGACAGCATCCCGCAGCTCTTCGTCGTGCCGATTCTCTTGCGCTCTATGTATTCCTTTATCGAGGCTAGCAAGGGCTTTCTCATACGCAGAA
>JAYUVI010000361.1:0-7079 GCA_043754135.1 Bdellovibrionales bacterium
CCCTGAAAGCAATTGAATTTTTTGTCGAAATACGCTTTCACAGGGTCTATTTTTGCCGAAGTTCGTGTGTAGTAAAAAAAATCAGACCTAATATGCTCGTAAATCGCGGCAATAAATTGCTCAATACGATCTTTTGTAGTCAGGGGTCCGGCAAATTTTTGCAATATAGCTTGGGTCGCAGCGGGCCACTCTTCGTCTGCAATTCCCATCGTTTGCAATGCAAAGAGATGCCCAAGCGCGGTGAGTGATACTGAGTCATTCGTTTCAGGGGCAAAGTAGACTGTGACTTGGTCCATAGGTTGTCGCAAATTCACTCTGTATGTACCGTTTGCATCTAAAACAACTTGGTAGCGAGAATCTTGAGACTGTAGGGGTACGTAACCCAGCGGGATCGGTATATCGAAGCCAGACTGGCGATTTTTGCAGTGATAAATCCCAAACTTATCTGATTGGCCTGATCGGAGAGGTTTTGCATCAAAGGCCAAAGCATTTGTAAGGGCAACCAACGGTCGTCGATTCAAATTGATATATATTTTAGACTGAAATAACGGGGCTTGAAAGTTGAATGCGGCTACAACTTTTTGTTTTGGTGACTGACTAAAGGTGAAACTGGGGTCACCTTCAAACTGGTCATTGATCATCCAGTCAGGCGGGTAATCATCAGGTAAATCTAATAATAGAGGGTCATCGTCGTCATCGGGGTGAGGCATCAATAGAGGGTTTGTGCCACTGACTTTGCGGACTTCTCGGTTGAGATTTAAAACGGAGGCTTTGATAATTTCGTGTGTGGTTTTTAATGCCAATAAATAAGCCTGATCAACTGGTTTAACTTTTACCGGGTGATTCGCGCTAAGACTCGCGATATTCACTTTGGCATTTTCAGTCAGAGTTTTAAGCTGACGTAAATGATTGTCGTTAAATTCTCTAATCGCCAATTCGCTGTAAATTTTCAGTACCGCAGTAAGTGCTTGCGAACCCTGGTTTTTGCCTTCGAGTAGTTGTGTGCGATTTGCAGTCAGTTGCTGAGCTGTGACAGCCCAACGCATTTCAAGGGGCTCTATAAAAAACCCACCGACCTCATAGTATTCACGAATGAGATCATCAATCTGGCCGTCAAAATTGGCGAGTTCTTGAATGCGAAATTCTACCTGTGATGTTTCGCTTTGCAGAAAGGCTCTTGGGCACGAGTCCGAAGGGGCCTTAGTTGCGCCTCTTATCTTGTTTTGATCTATGCTTTTGTTTTTCTTTGGCAACGCATAGGTTAATGTAGAGAAAGACAAAGTCACTAACGCGAACAGTATTGAAACTAAAACAGCAGTTGATATCGAACTTAGACGACTCATGCATTGCCCTTAATGACTGAATTGAACATTAGTTCAAAGACCTTTGGCGAAGCAGCCATAGGCGACCTTCAAAATCAAATGAACTATCAGTGTTGCGGTTCGTGCCTGAAGCCTTAAGTAAACCAATAGCCGAGATCGTTTTCTTGAGTCCTTTTTTCTGCTCGGTTATTGCGGTTTCAAATGATGATTTGAATAGCTGTTGTTCGTTTGTAGCGTCAATTAAAAACGCGCTGTAGTGTTCATCTTTTGAAAGTTCAATGTTATCGAAGGTTCTGCCGTAGACTAGGGTGGCGGCATAATCACCGTCTGAAGCAGAGGTCGGTTGAAAATCTAAGTATGTTTCACTCCCAAAAATTTGTGTTGTTAAAATTGAATGTAATCGCCAGAGCGAAAGTGGCGAAAGAACGAAGGGGCCAGCAGTTGATAGCTTTTCAGATTCGGGCAAAAGCATATAATCAATAAATGCAGAAATAACAATCGCGTTAACCCACGGTTTAATTGAGCGATGTGAGCCCTCGTTAGTGTACATGGCCGACACACTTCGACCGGAGTCTTTTCTCGACGATCGTGCAGAGCTCAGGACTTGATCAACAATTCGGGTGCCAGAAGCTAATGTCGTATCTGATAAGGTGAACATCTTGGTAGCCATAGTCAGAAGACCATCATAATCAAGAGTCAATACTTTAGAAAGTTTTGATTCTTGAACAGGTAACCATTTATCAAAACCAGACAAGGCATTCTCTTTCAGTGTAGATCGCCCGAGCCTCTGTATTGCTGTCATGTCTAGTGAATGCGGAAAGTGCCATCTGTGCAAAATTCTACTAAAAACAGCCAGCGCTTCTTTATAATTCAACCCCATATTCGCGAAAATTTTATGAGTGATTTCGTGCGGGACTGCATTTGAAGTTATAACTACGTTTCGATTTACCGTTTCAACGGGTCGCCCCGCGATGTGTATCTTTTTTTCAGATTCTAAAATATCAAGTAGAGTCGAAAATAAATGTACGGCTTTGTCGCCCTCTTGTGCAGTGATATTAGGGTGACCATCAATGGCTGAGTGTTTAATTTCAACTTGATAAATGCCTTTGTCGTACTGTTGGCCATCGAGGCCGCCTCGAAAAGCGGCTGCCGGGGTCGTAGGTGTTAGTGAAATTAAATAGGGGCTTTGGGGTTCCATATCTGTCATGAGTGTCGAGAACAGAGTTTTGCCCTGACCAGACGCCCCGTCAAGCCACCCATTCTGCTGCGCTATTCGCATGAGCCAGTATTTTCGAATATCAGGCTCACTGTCATAAACATGTGATGCCACCTCATTTAAATTAAAGTGCATGCGTCGGCGCATTTCATTCAGCCAATCAAGGGCCTCAGAGGTAATTTTAAACTTCTTTAGGGTGCCAGTCGCGAGAAGTTCGTCGCATTGAAATCCGGTGATTGGTAAGCTTTCGAGATCAGTTAGTAGAGGCGGCGGTACTCGTGTTTTTTGCTCAGCAAATGTTGATACTGAAGTCACTAAAAATAAACTTAGAATTAGTAATTTGTGAATTGTTGCAGGCGTTGATTGCGTCATCTTTAGTCTCCGAAAATCTATACTATGGTTTTTTGCTTTTTTTATTTCGTGTACGCCAAATTTGTTCAGCTTCTCTGTAGGCATTTAAAATGGAGTTTTGTTTATCAGCATCTAAATTCCATCGGTCAGCCAACAATTTCTTTACTTTAGCTGCGTTCATGGTTTGACCGCGAATAAATTTATGAGGGTTTACATTGAGTTCTTCAATCAGAATTCGCAAGCCATCAATATGGCCTTTAGTTATGGCTAGATACAGCGGCGTATAGGCAATGTCATCAACAGGGGCGTGTTTGTACCTCATTGTCACAGTTGCATAGGCAGACGGATCAAGCTTCAAATCTTTAACCAGATAAAAAAGTTCTGCCCGCACTACATCGGGTTCGTCTAGCTTAGAACTCTCTTCGAAGTACAGGTGCAAAGCGTTGTTATTGCCATTGTCAACGATTCGCGGGGCTTCGTTGTCATGCTCGACAATTCTTTTGGCCGCTTCGAAACTGCGCATGCGCACGGCATGCATAAATGGGCCACGACCCGTATTATCAACGAGTTTAAAGTTGGCGCCAAGGGCTCTCATCTCATCTATGGCTTTAGGGTCGTTAAATCGACTAATCGATATTGCGACAGTGCGGCCTAGGCCGTCGCGAGTGTCTATGTCCATGCCCATCTCTTCTTTAAAAAAACGCACAACGTTTAATTGCGGAGTATTTCGAACAGCTGAATGCATTGGCATTTCTTTAAAAATATCGAGCGCATAAATATCGACGCCGTATTTATCACGAGTTTTTCTGATAAAATCTAGATAGCCCTTTTGCGCAGCTATATGCATGACGTTTTGGTTGTGGTCTTTGTTAACTGCATGGGGGTCTGCCCCCAATCGATCAACCAACAAAGTGTAAGTGTCAAAGTGATTACCCTCTGCAGCGCCAAGAACTGGCGGTGCTGCAGAAGTTGTGAGGGTAAGCCAATCGGGGGGGCCGTTGACATTGAGTTTAAAAAAATTCACCAAAGGTTCAAGTATATCATTGTGACCACGAAGTGCCGATGCGTAAAGTTCGACTTTAACTTGATCAGAATCCACACCAAGTGAGTATGCGTAAGGTAAGTTTGCACCTAAATCCAAAAGTCTTTCTAAGTTGGCCGGGTCGTCGGAATTTATTGCATTCATTAACTCAAGATCAAGAGATTGCAATTCTAAATTAGTTCGCGCACCTTTCTCAATAAGTTCTCTTTTAAGCTCTATTGACAATGAAGTACTATTTGATTTCTGTAAATCAGCTACTTGCTCGTTCAGAACATCGAGTGCCGTAATTGTCTCTTCGTATTCGGGCCGAACCCTATGATTGAGGTACTTAGCTGTCGTTGCAAATGAGCGAACAATACTAAGAGCTGCATTATAGTCTTGATTGCGAATGAAAGATATAAGACGTGTATCGACGCCTATAGCTGGAGTTTCAACAAAAGATTCAGCTACACTTACTTGAACTTCGATGAGCTTCGTTCGTTCTACTTTCATTTTTTCTTTCAGCAGAACGATTCGTTGATTAATATCAAGGCGATCTTCGAGAGAAAGCTGATCAATAACGTCATCATAGTCACCAGTATTAAGATAGCCGAATGTTTCTATAAGAAGAGGTGACAGATTCAGAATATTGTTCGCTTTTTCATCTGTTCGCAAAAATACCGTCTGAGGCGAGAGGTCACTGTTAGGTGAGGTAGACGAATCTTTCGATAAAGAAATTGTAGATTCTAAAAATCTATCTATGAAGCTGTTCACCCAATCACTTGGAAACGTTTCAGATTGAATTTGCCTGACGGCAATAATGATCTCTTGTATAATATTGTGGTATTGATCGGCTGTTTCGTTTTTAGCTAGCGCAATTTCATCAACTCTGAGTATGGCGCCCTCAAGTACGGCATCGCATGTGTCTGTAATCGGCTTGTTATTAGGTTGCTTAGGTGGGTTTGCGGGAGCGGCAATCGCGGGCACCGTAAATAAAATAAATTGCAACAAAAAGAACCCGCGTACTGTTATCAGCGAATAAAATTTACATTTAATCATGTCGGTCTTTGTAGCACACTTAACAGATAAATTAAAAATTTTGTGCTACTTAAACGACATCAACTTAAATTTTTGCTGTTAAATTTAACTATCAGGTGCTGGCAGAAATCGCGATTGTCGAACTTTTTGACACTTAAGTAAATATTGTTCATGCGCTTATGAGAAGTTAAGCATCTAAGATTTTGTAGCACAATATACTGCAATTAAAAGCGCTGATTGAAATGCCGCGGTAGCTTTTGCAGAGTCATAGTCACGGTTGTTTAAGGTGACTTCGTCGGGTCCCCTCTGTAAACATCGCATAATTCAATAGCCCCCCAATGCGTGAGAGGAATTTATGCGTTTTCTAGTCTGTTGTGTGGTCGCGATTTATTGTTCTCAAATTTGGGCGACTCCATTTACGAAACAAGTTGCTGATTTAACTCAAAATGAATACCTCGCGCTTTCGTTACTGCATGGCACTTCAACCTATGGCATTTTTGAAGCTGAAAAAGTGGAGAGAGTGCTTCGTGAAATAAGTTTGATTCGCGGGCAAATGCCTGAAGCTCGCGAAATGGGAGATTATCGTTCAAGAAAGCCTGGTCCCTACAATGTTGATCGTCGCTACGGCCCGATATTTAATATTTTTTACGAAGTGGGCACTCACAATGGTTTTGAGCTTGAAGTGAATGAAGCCAATTTTGATAGTGATGATATCAGAAAGCTAAAATCAAATGAGAGAGCAGGTTTAGATGTGAACCCAAGTTCACGCTTGGCGACCAAGATTGATTTTATGGGCTTGTTAAAACGCTTTCCGCAAGCCCAATTGGATGTGACTTACCATTTGAAAAAATCGCCGTCGAACGTTGAGGTATTTGTGCTCAGGCACGCGACGTATGTTTTCCCTTACAGCGATGTCATTGATATACACGCCATACAAAACGACTACCGTGATTTGCCGCTGTCGAAGGCCAATTCAGTACTTGTGGGTGCCCCTTGGCATAACGTCCCAGCAGGCGATGGTGATACTGTTACTCGGGTGGAGTTGTCCCCCACTGAGGCGCAGTACTTTTACGTTCAACGTCGCGGTAGCGATTGCGCTGCGGGCTGCGGTCACGTCACGGAGTACAGTTATGTAGTGAATGTAAAAACAGGCGTCGTTCAGAAGTAAAGTCGCTGGGTTCTTAAACTCTCGGTATTATAAATGCGCGTATTCTTTTGGCCTTTCCGTTGAGCTGAGTTGACCAAATAGGTGTTTGCGAGCAGCTACCGACATTGTAGGCTTGCACAAGACCAGCACCCGGAATCGATACGTATGTGACATATCGATCGCCGCTGATTGTACCCAGTAAGGTTTGTCAGCCAGGTTCAATATTTCGCACTCCTAACCGGGGTGCCGCGAGCTTGGCGAGAGCATTGTTCAATCCAGGCTACTCCATAGCGGCACAAACTTTGCGACCTTTTCGAGAATAAAATTCGTTGAAGATTTTATTTCTCAATCAATTTTAGCCGGAAAATTAAAGGTGAAATAACCATTCACTATGTTCTGTAACTCTTCAAGCGACATATTCACCAAGTGTGCATGTTGTGCGTCTAGAAAGCAAATTCTGAACGCGCTTAAGAGCAGCTACGCCAGGTTTATTACGGCACGAAGGCCCTCTTGCCACGGCCAAATTACGACGCCGTTTTCTTCACGTCGCAAAGTATCTTGCGAAATCACCCACAAAGCGTGCGCCTTCATATCTTTCTTTAGTTTGATTAAAGACGCGACTGAGGTCGTATCGAAGCGGGTGGTGCTTTTAATTTCTACAAGATAGATTTTATTAGTCGGAGTTTTAATGACCAAATCCACTTCGACGTCATCTTTAGTGCGAATATAACTCAGACGAAAATCTCTTTTCTGATACAAATTGTGTTTATGGATTTCGAGAAGAATGAATTGCTCAAAAGCGCGGCCATACTCCGTTGTCGATGGTGCCAACTCTACATTTAGGGTCTGGGCTAGCGCACGACTGACGCCATTGTCAAAAAAATAAAATTTACTTCTTTGCAGTTGCTGTTTGCGAACGGAACGATCAAAAGCCGGTAGAAAAAAACCCATCCATGTGTCTACTAAGATTTCATAATAACGTTC
>JAYUVI010000362.1:0-3441 GCA_043754135.1 Bdellovibrionales bacterium
CCCGGTTGTTAGTCCGGGCATAGGCTGCTGCATTCAGCATCTTCCATTCCTTTTCTAGAAACAGAGCGCTGGTTGGCCCAGCTTTGCGATATTCTTCAATTACTTTTTTAGCTTCGCTGTATTCACGACATTTAAGTAAAACTTCAACATATGAGCGGGCGGCCACGTAATTGGGTTCCTTTTTATCGCTCGCCAATATTTTTTTGTACTGAATTTCAGCACCCTTCAAATCGCCAAGGGTCGTGAGCGCTTGGGCATACAATTCGCGTGCCGCGAGACTCTTGCCACCTTGCTTGAAGTAGTTTTCGTAAACCACGCGGGCTTGTTCGAATTTTTCTTGGTGGACATAGACTTCACCAGCGAGTGAAAGGCGGGTGAGATCTTTAGGGTCTTTTTCAAAAGCGGCGAGTAGCGCACCCACTTGGCAAGAGGGCTTTTTGCGAGCCTCGCAAATGATCGCAAGGCTATTAAAATCTTCACGGCTAGCGAAGCCTGCATACTGCTGGATTTTGAGCGAGATGATTTGAAACGAAAAGTTATCCCATGTGAAATAATGAAAGAGGCTTAGAACCATTACAATAGCAAAAATCACAAGTGGCGCAGATGAGTTTTTTGCATCGATGTCTTTCATCTTATTGGAGCCATTGATGTTCCAAGAAAAACCGCAGACGCAATAGGCTTGCGTACCGACAAGACGATCTTGACCAATAGAAGAATGGCAGGCCGGGCAATTTGCGTGTGTCATTTTGAGATTCCCCTTAACTTTGACTGCCATGTACTTACTCCCCATTCTTCTCTAGTGAATAGCTGCAAGTTGCATTCTCGCCAGATGTGACTATATTGGTCATAGGGCTTTGAAATGTCTCTAAACTTTAGTCAGTGTAAAAACTTAAACAGAGCAACGCAGCATTCGAGAACCAATGTCTCATAATGAGAAAATACCTGACGTTTTACCGCCTAAGCCTGTGCTTTTTTCAGAAGAGAGCGTTGGCGGTTTTTCTATTGGCGTTATCGAGCTCAATCGGCCGCAAGTGCTGAACGCGCTCAATACCGAGTGTTACGAAAAGCTTGAGCCACGTTTACTCGAGTGGATGAAAAACGAAAAAGTCGCCGCTGTAATTATTCACTCGCATAGTGAGAAAGCTTTCTCTGCTGGTGGCGATGTTAAGAATTTAGTTTTGCAAATACGCGAGCAAGGTCTTGATGTCGCCAAAGATTTTTTCACTCGCGAATATTTTGTTGATGAGCTCATTCACCGTTACCCGAAGCCCGTCATTGTTTTTGCTGACGGCATCACCATGGGTGCGGGTGTGGGTTTAATGAACGGCGCGAGCCACCGCATTGTCACCGAGCGTTCGGTGCTATCAATGCCGGAGCAGGGGATTGGACTCTTCCCCGACGTTGGCGCCACAGGGTTTTTGAGTGACTTGCCTTCGGGTTTTGGACTTTTTATGGGTCTGTGCGCGGCTCGTATTTCGGCGGCCGATGCTGTTCGCGTGGGCTTGGCCGATTTTTACATGGATTCTAAAATGAAACGCAAAGTCTACGCTGATCTTTTGCGTTTGCCTTGGGTGGGGGATAACGAGAAAGACCGCGAAATGGTGACACATTATTTAGCGCGTGCTTTGAGTGCCCCGCCAGACGCGCAATGTTTTGAAGCCTATCAAAATGAAGTGGGTGACCTCTTTGCCGGGGCCCAACGAACTATTCTGCAAAACGATTCACCAGAAAAAATGCGTGAGACTTATCTCGATTTATCTGAAAAATTCACGGCGGTTCTGCCTCAGTCTGATTTTGTTGCTGATGCCAAAAAACGTTTTTTAAGTGGGTCGCCGACGTCGAAACAAGTTTTCTTCGAAGCGTTGCACCGGCATCGCGGATACGATATGCGTGAAGTTTTCATTGCGGAGTGGGAGATGGCTATACGCTTTTCAAAAGAAGCCGAGTTTTTTGAGGGCGTGCGCGCGACACTTATTGATAAAGATTTTGCGCCGAAATGGAACCCTTCTAGCGACGCCGACGTGCGCGATATTGGGCGGTTCTTTTCGTCAGGTGAGAAAAATAATTTAGCTGAACGTATGAAGCAGAACTAGAGGGCGACGATAACATAACGGCTCGCGCCCATACCCACGTAAGTCGCACTGCCTTCCTCTTAGCTCATATACTCGCGTTTATGTAACGTGTGATTAGGGTCCATGTTCACGGGTGAACCCACGCCTTGCCAAATGGATTTCTGATATCCACCTACGATATCTTTTTCTGAGGTGATCACCACATCGAGCAACGTATTGAAGTTCGCTTTTGCCGCGAAAAATGCCAAGCGTAAAAGAGTTTCATCTTTATCGTCGCAGTTTTCGACGCGCATAGATTCGGCTTTTCGCTTAATGCTGCGAGTTTCTTTGTTCTGTGTTTTGTAGAAAACAGCCACATCGCGTGCGCGGGCCATAGTCTCTTCGTAAGCCGCCAACTCGGGCGCTACATGTTGATCAAAACAATTGGGGCAGTAAGTGCCGTGCAAAAGCTTGGGGTCAGGATTTTTTAAAAATGAAAACTGACTTTCTGGCAGAAACTGCACGCATTTTTTGCACGAAGTATTTTGGCAAATACCACAGGCAAATGTGGCGTTTGGTTTTTGGCAAGTTGTACAGGTTAGGACCATAGATTTCTCCATAAAAGGATTGTTATATGCAAACGTGCCAATGCGGTTTCTGGCTGTTTCAGCGTCAAAGGCTTAAACGGTTTTACGTTGAAAACTGGCTATACCGTTGAGTTTGTTCAGGTTTAAGCCATTGTCTATTCTCGCTGGCGAATAGACGAAATGCGGCCTTTCGGGTAGATCACGTGGGCCCCAGAACGTATAAGCGAGACTTCACACGTTCTTCAGCTTTTCGAGCTTACGGGCACTACCGGGTCAATTCTGCTAGTAAATCCCAACCGAACTTTTCTAATTTGAATTCGCCTATGCCATGCACAGCTTTCAGTGCTTCAATATTTTGCGGGTTTTTCACTGCTAAATCGCGCAAGGTTTGATCGCTGAAAATAATAAATGCGGGTGTGTCGAGTTCGAGCGACTTCGCTCGGCGCCAAGTGCGCAGGGATTGAAAGCGCGATTCTTCGACGGTGTCGAGAGGTCGTGTGTCGGCAGAAGATTTTTTAGGCTTCGCTTTCTTAGGTGTTTTTGCCGGACGTAAAATCGTCGAAGCTGACACTGCTGGTGCGGGCGAGGCGATGGGCTGCGAAACCCTCCGCGCGGACTTGGGGTCGCAAACATCGCAGTGGCCACATTGACGAAGGCGCTGAGCGTCTTTGTAGTAAGTTAAAATGCCCGCGTGGCGGCACTCGCCGGCCTCGCTGTAAGCCACTAGAGCATTTAAATTTTGCCAGCGGGAGTCTTTGATCCAATCCGGTGCTTTTGAACTCTGAATAAAAAATGATTGCAGG
>JAYUVI010000363.1:0-2038 GCA_043754135.1 Bdellovibrionales bacterium
AACCGGCGCGTAAGCTCGTGGGCGACGAGTTATTAGCCGCGCCTTTCGAAGTGATGGTGCGTTTTTTTGATGATGTGTGCACGTTGTCCTTGAATACAAGCGGCGAAGGTTTGTTTAAGCGCGGGTATAAGGGACTCGTGAATAAGAGTGATGCGGGGAGTGGGAGTACCGATCGGAGCGGAAGTGCTGAACGGAGTGGGAGTACCCACCGGGGTGAAAGTTCTTCTTTTGCGGCGGCCAACGTTAATGTAGCTGCGACACCTATTCCCGAAAATTTTCCTGGGGCATCTTCGATTCATGTCGATTTACCTGCAGCGCCTATTCGTGAAAATCTGGCGGCGGGTTTATTTTTTAGTTTGTGGCAAGAGGTCTGTTTGACTCATGATAACGCCGGCGAAATTGCGCTGGGTGATAAAATACGCGGTGAATTGATTGGCGCCAAAGTACTTACATTGGTCGACCCGATGTGCGGTAGCGGTACATTTCTATACGAGGCAAAAAATTTCTGGTCCGTCGTAAAACCTTCTTCCGCAGGTGCGAGCGATGCGGTTTCGCGGCAGTTTGCGTTCGCTGCACGCAAAGAGTGGCGCGAGAGCGTGTTGAAATTTTTTTCAGGGTATAGCGTTGCTGACACGTTGATCCCTCCGCATTTGATAGGCTTCGACAAAAACGAAAAAGTTCTACGTCGCGTGCTCGAGTATTTGCCAGAGGCTCAGCTCAAGGTGCATGATATTTTTTCTGCGACAGGCGAAGCGCTAACGAGCGTAGAAAATTTAGCTTTTATCTGCAATCCCCCTTATGGCGTGCGTTTAAAGTTGAGTGACAAGCCGAGCCTGTACTATCCCAAATTGTTGCAGAAAATGTTGGCGCACAACCCAGTGGCGGTCGGTGTGATTCTGCCGCGCCAGTTTATCGATTTGGTACCTGAGCGTTTTACAAGTTATCGTGTGGCGCGCGAAGTCTCGTTTGAAAACGGCGGCTTGCCGGTGGTGTTTCGGGTTTATAAAAAGTGATTGTCTATCAGTAGGCGAGTGACGATTTAATTTTCTAAGATGGTACGGCAACAAGTCTTAGCAGAGTCGCGATAACAAGTGTCATAACCAGTTTGCGGCTGGTATATTGTTTATGAACAAGTCCCGGGCCCAGTTCAGCGCACAATTAAGGTTTTGTTTTCAATAAGCCCAGGGCCCAGTTCGGGATTCATCACAAATTTTTCCTTCCATGATGGCGCCTTTAACAGTGGAGTCGACAAATTACAGTTTTGATGAGAACTTGAGAAAGTATGTCGAAACTATGGTTCAAACGTAAAAAATATGGATGGGGATGGGTACCGGCTTCAGTCGAAGGCTGGTTGGTTTTGGCGGTCTACGCCCTTTTTCTAGTCGGCTACACTGTTCTGGCTGATGCCAAGTGGTTTAAATTTTCATCTCTCATTTTTTCGGTTGTGACTGTAGGCTCTAGTGCTGGACTTATTTTTATTTGCTACAAAAAAGGTGAGGCACCCCGGTGGCAGTGGGGCGATAAAGAAGTAATAAAAAAGGAGAAAGATTAGTTGTCGAATTTATTTTTTCAATGGGTCCCGGGTGCAGCTCGTTGCTTGCCTCGAAATTATTTTTTTTAATATGGCGTCACTAGCAGACTGGCGAAGTCAGTAAATTACACATGTTTGTTGTTCAACAAGTCTCGGGCCCGGTTCAGCATCGCGACAAGCTCCGGGTCCCCACAATTTTTTGCTATGTCAGCGCTGTTACAAGTCCCGGGCCCAGTTCGATGAAACATAATAAATTTGTTTCTCCAGGCACACTGAGATCTCAACGATTATGACTCGTGTGTTTTTAAGAAAATGTCGCTTGCGCTAATCTGGAGAATACTTCGTCGGTTCGCTCAGAGATTACTCGTCGGGTTCAATCTCAGAAAGTTTACTCGCCAGTTGGCGTGACGAAGTGATTCAAGTCGCATGCAAAAATTAGGCGGCAGGTTAAGGTTAAACAACTAGTCATCGCGTTAAGGTTGAAGAACTGGTTATCGAGTTGGCCGG
>JAYUVI010000364.1:0-9460 GCA_043754135.1 Bdellovibrionales bacterium
CGTGATTTTCGATTCTTAAAATCGCGATTGCCGCGCGTACATTTTTATTTCGCGATCGTTCATGAAAAAGAAAAGATACTTCATCTAAGGCGATTTTTATTCGCGAGGAGTGGCTGTAAATTAATTCTATCACGTCAAATATTTTTGGCAAAAGCCGTGAAAATCGTATTTTAAAAACCCGTGATAATGTCTGCGCGGGTGATTGAGAAAAAGAAATGAGGCCAATATGAGTACGCTAAATCTGGCTCCGAATCTGCAACCGATTTCGCAAATGGCGAAGCCGACATCGAGACCGCCTCTCATGGAGAGGCTGACTAGCGATCCAAAATTAATGACAAAACTGACTTATTTTTCGAATGAAGAATTAGAAAATATTTTGCGACATAAAGCCGTGGCAGAGCGAAGACTCACGCTCGAGGTGATTGAGTTGCTCGGAGAAGTTGACCGCAGAAAGTTGCATGTCACGCGCGGGTTCGGCTCGCTTCTTGAGTATTGTGTGCGCGAGTTAAAATATTCTGAGTCGAGTGCTTATCGCCGAATATCTGCAATGCGTGTCGTGCGCGACGTGCCTGAGGTGAAGTTAGCGTTGCAAGCGGGCGCGCTCAACTTAAACACTGTCGCGCAAGCTCAAACATTTTTTAAAGCTGAAGAAAAGCAGAAAAATAAAATGAACGCCGAACAGAAAAAAGATGTGTTACGTGAACTTCACGGCAAAAGTACTCGCCAAACAGAAAGATTACTGGCTGAAATTTCTCCGACCAGTGCACCTGTAAAAAATGAGACTGTCCGCGCGGTGAAAGACGAACGTACGCAAGTCACACTTATGCTTTCGAAAGAGTTGACGGAGAAAGTTGAGAAATTGAAAAACCATCTTTCGCATCGTGTGCCGAGCGGGCATTACCTCGACTTGCTTGAATATATGGTCGATAGCGCGCTGAAAAAATTTGAAGGCTCGGAGAAGAAGCTTGCGGATCAGCCACGCCGCGAGGCAACACCGGCGCCGGTGTTGAAGAATCTTAAGCCCGAGGGATCGTTTAGTGAAAATGAAAGCGAGAAATTACTGCCTGTGAATAATGTGAAGCCCACGCGTTCGCGTTACATCTCAATGCCAGTGCGACGACTTGTTTGGAAAAAAGCGCAAGGGCGGTGCAGTCATATCAATCACCAAACTGGCCAACGATGTGAGCAGAGAAAATTTTTGGAGATTGATCATATTCATGCTTACGCAAAAGGTGGCGCGAATACTGTCGAAAATTTACAACTGCTTTGCGATGCACATAATCGGCAGAAAAGATAAGCCAGACTGAACTGGACTCAAACTGTAACTGAACCGCCACTGATCACCGGATTTAAATATCTCCAAGTGCCTCCGTCTCACTTTGATAATTCAAGTAACCCGTGACCGCGACACGGGTTCTTAGGCTACGTATAAAGTTTTGACAGTTTTCGAAACTTTCAAATTTCGTCTCAAGGTGACCGAAAAGAGTATTGTCGAGGAGTTCAGATGTCAAAAATTATGATTGTTAGCGATTCCGCAGACACCAGCTCTGAAATTCGGTTTGCAATCGAGCGAAACATGAAGCACCAGGTGATTCAGGTTTTCAATCGCGTTGATATGAAAAAGCAACTTGAGTCTTCTGTTTTTAACGTCATGATTCTTGATTGCCCAATGGCCGATGAACGCACGATCGAACGTATCACATGGTTGCGCGCAGCAGGGTGTATCTTTCCCATCATGGTAATTTCTGAAAAGGTACATCAACGGTATAACGAGCGGTTGACGTCGTTTGATGACGTGCATGTATTGTTACGCCCAGTTTACGACAAAAATATTTTAGGTTTAGTGCGCAAACTTTTGGCCACTCGCAGGGTGCCGAAGCAGGTTTTTCGTCGTTACAACACCAATCAAATTGCCGAGATTGAAGGTATGAGTAGTAAGCACAGTCTGCTTACGAGCATGTACAATCTTTCGCAAGGTGGCGCCTATTTGGAGTTTGAACAAGGCGATAATGTGAGCGTCGGCGATCTTTACATAGTGAAAGTCGCCATCGAAAATTCAACTCATCACTACACCTTCAATGCGAAAGTGGTTTGGACAACCAGTCAAGGACGCTTTTCCGGGCGCTTCGGTTGTGGCTTGAAATTTGTCACTCCTAAAGAGATTCATCATAAATTGTTGATGCGCTCGTCGTAATTTTTGGGTGCGCTCTATCTAATAGGTATCAATACAAACAACTGACCTACATTTAACATTTAATCGTCTTGTTTTATCGGCCGTTTAACGGCATAATAACGGCATAGGATGAGATGTGTTTAAACCCAACTTCAAGATCACCCCTAAAGTTGCAATGTCCCTTATGCGGATAGAATCGGTCAATCGTGCTATCACCGATTTGCCTTTAACAATTACAGCTAGAACGAAATTAAGAGAAACAGCCAAGCTACTTTCAACACATTATTCAACCGCCATTGAAGGCAACCGATTGACTCTGAAAGAAGCCGCAGACGTAATTAACGATAATCAGCACTTCCCCGGACGTGAACGCGACGAGAAAGAAGTTTTAGGTTATTATGCGGCGCTAGACAAAATTGAATCCATCGTAAGCCCCCGAATGAAAATAACTGAAACCCAAATCCAGCAACTTCACGCCCTCGTTATGTCAGGCGGAAAAACGAAGATCAAGCCGACACCTTATCGGGACGCCCAGAATGTTATTCGTGACAGCAAAACAAACGCCATTGTTTATTTACCCCCAGAAGCGAAAGATGTCCCGCTGTTGATGAAAGCCTTGGTGTCTTGGCTTGAAGATACAAAAGAGGATCTTCCGGCTCCCATTCGAGCGGGGATGGCCCATTATCAGTTCGCGACAATTCATCCCTATTATGATGGAAATGGAAGAACAGCCCGGCTTCTAACAACTCTGATTCTGCATGTAGATGGCTATGACCTTAAAGGATTCTATTCTCTAGAAGAATATTATGGGCGTAATTTAACGGACTACTACCAGTCGTTGGCTGTGAGTCCCTCGCACAATTATTATATGGGTCGTGCTGAGGCCGATGTCTCCGGTTGGCTGGAGTATTTTTGTTTGGGTATGGCCGATGCATTTGAGAATGTTTATCGCTTAGCCAAAAATGAAAACGTTGTTAGCGACGATGGCATTGCGAGTATGCGACAATTGGATTCAAGACAGAAAAAGGTGTTAGGTCTATTTCAAAAGAGTGAAACGCTAACCGCGCAGAACATTGGGAAACTATTCGGACTCCAGCCCAGAACTGCGCGGGTACTATGTCAAAAATGGGTCCTCTCGGGTTTTTTACTCGTAATAGACCCGTCCAAAAAGAGTCGTAAGTATCGACTTGGTGAAAAATACGAAGGGCTGTTAATTTTATGAAAACAGTATTGCCAATGTGCCCAGTCAAATGAAGACACAGGCTTAAGCCAACCCAACCAATTCTTTGATTGCTAATCGGATGCCGGTAAAAACCTCATGGGGTTTTGCGTTGCCATACATGTACGCAGGCGATGTTACGATTTTGGACTCGCGATCGGTGACGTAATCAGTGACCGGGCAAGGGGTGTGTTGGGCGCCTGTTTTTTCGATTTCCCGAGCGATTTCTTTGTCGTTGCCAATGGTGACGGTGACTCCGTGCGAACCAAGGACGCGTGCAATAAGTGCTGGCGCAATACAAAAAGCGCCGATGGGCTTTTCGTTTTTATGAAAATCTTGAATCACGCGCTCCACTTCGGGCTGTACGGAACAGGCGGCGCCCTTTTCTGCAAAATTACATAGATTTAAAGCCGCACCAAATCCGCCGGGGAAGACTACTCCGTCAAAATCGGCTGATTGCAATTTTTTGATGTCGGTGACTTCGCCGCGAGCGATACGCGCCGATTGTGCGAGTAGAGATTGGTCGCCTTCTTTTTCGCCGGTTAAGTGATTCACTGAAGGGGCTTTGATATCGGGCGCGAAAATCCGATAGGTACATTTTTCTTCAGAGAGTGCGATAAGGGTGCTGACTGATTCGGTGATTTCAGCGCCATCTTTAAACCCACATCCAGACAATACAACCGCTATTTTTTTCATAAAATCCTCAGTTAAAATATTTTTTGTAATCTTTCAGCGAAGCTAGAATTACTTTTTCGGCCTCATTGCGACCGTATTGCATTTCTATTTTAGTTTTTGGCGCCTCGCCTGGTTTCAATTTGTAAGTAAGAAAATAGTGCGCGAGGCGCGACAAAATCACCTCTGAAATATCAGAAATATCTTTTGTGTCTTGCCAGTAGGGGTCGCTTTCGACTACGGCGATAATTTTGTCATCTGCCTCATTGCGGTCGATAAGACGTAAGCCGCCCACTACTCGCGCTGGAATTATGATTTCGCTTTTTGTAATCGGGCGTTCGCTTAAAACGCAAATATCGAGAGGGTCGCCATCACCGGTTTTGGCTGACTGAGAAAGACTCGCCACGGTTTCTGCACAATAGGTTTGGGGTATAAATCCGTAAAGTGCTGGTGGGAGAGACGAAGTGAGTTGCGGGCGATCCACTTTTAAATAGCCGCTCTCTTTATCGATTTCATATTTAATCGAATCACTCGGAGTGATTTCAATGTACGCATTGATAAGTAGTGGTGGGTTTTTGCCAGTCTTCACACCATGCCAAGGGTGTGGGCGAAAACGGTCGAAAGAAATTTTATGCTTAGATTTTTCTTTAGCCATAACTGCGGGCCCCGGTGAATGAGTTCAGGTGCAGTTGAATGTAGCGACTTATTGAAAGTCGCGCAAGACTTCACATTGGGATAGATAGTACTGATAGCCTTGAGAATCAGGTGTTAGCCCGGCTAAGCAGAAACTGAGCACGGGGGGGTAATACGAACTACTGCCGTCTTCATAAAAGTTGTAGTTAAAATCGGGCACGTTTTGCACGATTTCGTAAGAAATGGTGAGGCGACTGACAATTTTGCCTTTACGCCATTTCACGCGATCGAACGACACGAAATGAACCGTGAGTTTACAGTTGGGCAGGCCTATGCATCCGGGTTTGTTTTTTACCAGCTGAGGTGGGTCAGCTAAGTAGATTTTTGATTTTAAATTGTAGTAGCGAAGGCAATCGTAAACATCATCACCGTCATTAACATCGACGCCGTCACAGGCGTAAATATCTTCATCGCCGTCATCGGCGCGGATGCTCGCAGCCATACGAAAAGCTTTCGCCATAACATCGCTTTTCTTACTAGGGTCAGTGCGCTTGTCTAAAATCAGCGGGGGCAGTTCACTGTTTTTTATATTGTCTGTGGTGCCGTCTTGTTTAAATGTTTCAAGCTCTTCAGTTAAAATATACTTCACTTCATCAGCGTCTTCTTTAATGTCGAACAGAGTGTGCTTTTTTTGGTATTTGCGAATCACAGCTGTTTGCTCAATACGCACGTTGCCTTCATACACCACGTATTGGTCTTTCGTTGCAGTGATAATAGTGGCATCGCCAATAGCTTGACTGAGTTCGTGGCCGACATCGCTCGGGTTAGCTTCTTTGCCGAGCGGGCCTTGTTTTTCTTCGACTCTAATTGTGCACGCGGTGACGACGGCGATCGAAAAGATCGTAAGGAAAAGTCGAAACGCAGAACGCAAATTTTGGTGATGGTGAAACATGCAACCCTCCGTGGGCAAAGTCTTCAACACTGATGAAGACTTAACGGAGTTTTACAGTCGCAGCTGAAATTTAATCGCTCGTCAAAGTTTTGACTGGTTTGAGGTCAGGATTGTACGTGCTAGTAACTTCTAGACGCTGTCCCATCCCCAAACCCACATTGGGATTGGGAAGAGTTTTTGAAACTGCGGTTTTAAGCGCTTGCTATCGAGCGGGCCGAAAATTAAGCGAGTGAGTTCACCCACGCTACCGATAGCTGCAGTGTCGTCTTTGGTCCCGATAAGAAAACCACTTTCCGTTTTTTCTATAACAAAATCTTGAATGCCTAGGTTGCGCGCATGACGACGTATTTTAAAAAACAGATTTTCGTAGCTCAAAGGTTTGATCATCCCCAAGTAACCTTCGTTGCACATAACGCCGCTCTCGCGCATTTGGCGAATGAGGTGTTGCGCTTGTACCGGTGCAATGATCGTGATGGCTGAACCGTGATCGGCGCGAACGTGTGCGAAGAGCTCCATAAGTCCGGGCACCGACCCACCCCATTCGTGCACGTAACCTTTTAGATCGGCACCTTTGCCTTCAACAGCATAAGCTACAAGTTCGTTTTGCTGGCCCCAGGCGGTGTAAATGCGTGAGTTCGGAATTTGCAAAAATCTTCGTACGTCATCAGCCGCGCGAACGGTGCCGCAAGTGTGTTGTGAATAAAGTCGTAAAATCGCTTCCGGTGAAATTTTTTCTGATTTCATAAAACGGTATGTCGGCTTTTGCGGGACGGGCAAGACATCTATGTACATGCCGATTTCTGTACCCGCGAGTTCAAAACCAAATTTGCGATAGAAATCGTAAAGGTCAGTCCACAAAATGGCAAAATCTGCGCCTTCTTTTTCGGCCGCTTGTAAACAGCTCTCGAGAATTTTTTGGCTTAAACCGGAATTGCGATGTTCGGGGTCTGTGACAACACTTCCAATCGCCGCGACTTTAAAAAGCCCGAGGTGATTTTTAATAATGAGATATTTAATAGCGGCATGCGCGAGAACTTGATCTTGATTCGCGATGATACGCAAGTTATGCAAGTTGGTTTGTTGAAACACGTGCGGGTATTCAGCCGTGATCGACCAACCATGACCGGGGCGCAAGTGTTTATCTAAAAAACCGACGACGTGATTGATCTCAGAAGCAAGAGGGGCGCGGGGTTCATTCATATGGCCTCCACTCATTAGGATATCAAGTGTCTGTGCTTGGGGTGTAGCTTTCGATGTAGCTTTGAGCTCCGAACTCGACTAAAGTGGGGGCCCCATGACCACGAATGTAAAAAAACTGATTCAGCTTTTTAAAAAGTACGAGCCTGACCCGCAATGTGCTCTCGAGCACTCAAACCCTTTTGAGTTGCTTATCGCCACTGTATTGAGCGCGCAGTGTACAGACGCGCGTGTGAACATTGTGACTCGCACACTTTTTAAAAAATACCCGACTCCACGGCATTTTGCAGAGGCTAAGGTGGCCGATTTAGAAAACGATGTTCGCTCCACCGGCTTTTATAAAAATAAAGCGCGCAATATTAAAGCGTGTGCGACTGACATTGTGAATAAGCATGGCGGCGAGGTGCCGCAGAATTTAGAAGACCTCGTGGCGTTAGCAGGAGTTGGGCGCAAGACCGCCAATGTGGTTCTTGGTAATGCTTTTGGTATTATCTCGGGCGTAGTGGTCGACACCCATGTGACGCGATTGAGTTATCGTCTGGGTTTAACTCACGCCAAGACGCCGGAGAAGATTGAGCAGGATTTAATACAAATCGTGCCTAAAAAGCATTGGATCAACTTTTCACATTGGTTGATTTTGCACGGTCGTAAAGTGTGCAAGGCGCGAAAACCGCAATGCCCCACTTGTTACCTTGACGAGTATTGCCCGAAAAGGATCTGATTAAACTATGGTAGTTTCTTTTTTCGAGAGTTTAAAATACGTCGGCCACCTTTACCCAATTGCGCTCTTGCGTATTTACCTCGGTTATTTTTTTCTTGATTCTGCATTAGCACGTTTACACGGGGAGTTTTTAAAGCAGCCGCGTTTGGCGGCGATTATTATGGAGAGCCTGCCACAAAGTGATTTGCCCACCTGGTATGCGAATCTTTTACAACAAATGGTCGTGCCAAACTGGCAAGTGTTTGCGTATTTCGTGACTTATTGTGAGTTCATAGTGGGTCTCGCGTTTCTGATTGGATTTTTAGTTCGCCCGGCTTCGATTTTAGGTGTGTTTTTGATGATCAATTATATTTATGCCGGTCGCGAAATGGTCTCATCTGTGCAACAAACTTTTTTGGCGCTTTTTATAGTGTTGTTTTGGGTCGGTGCCGGTCGTTGTCTTGGTCTTGACTATTATTTTTACAAACGCCAACGCGGCTTGTGGTGGTGAGCATCGGCTGGTAAATACCAGCCATGCAAAGTTCATATAAAAAAATTCTGCTTCTTTTAACGGTTCTTGCAGTCATTGTTTTTGCCGTCGTGTTTGGCAAGCACGTGCGTAACGCCGGTCAGGACGCTCAACAGCCAGGGAAAAAAGTCCCGCTGGTCGTCTACAGCAATTCATACTTTATGAGCTCGTACGGGCCAGGCCCACAGATTAAAGAAGAGTTTGAAAAATTCTGCTATTGCGAAGTTGAATATGTTGATGCGGGCACTTCGGTAATGGCGATTGAACGAATGAAGCTCGACCCCAAACGGCGTGTTGATGTTTTAGTCGGCCTTGATCATTTAATGGTTCACCGTGCGGCCAACACTGTACGCTTTCAAGATATTTCACGGCCGGAGGCGCAGTGGGATAAGTCGATGCAGAAATTCATTTATGCGCGCTTTGTGCCTTATGATTGGGCGCCAATGGGTTTTCTTTACCGTAAGGGTGATGCGCCAGCTGAGTTTGTGAATTCAAAAACTTTAGAAGCGGCTATTCAAAATTTAAAAGATAAGTCGGTGAACTTAACGGACCCGACTTTGAGTCCAGTTGGCCTTGAATTGCTTTACTGGCTTTTCACACATTACGGTGAAGCGGGTTTACCAGCCGCGCTCGCGAATTTGAAACCGAAAGTGCATAGTTACAGTCCGTCGTGGTCTTCGGCTTATGGTTTGTTTCAGAAAAAACAAGGTTGGGCGATTTTCACTTATTTAACTTCGCTAGTTTATCACTGGAAGGAAGAAAAAGACGAAAGCTTCGATTTTTTGCGTTTGGATGAGGCCTTGCCTGCGCAGATCGAGTACTCAGCTGTGCCAGAAAGCTGCTGGAACTGTGCTGACGCTAAAAAGTTCGTTCATTTTTTAGTGACGCCGGCTGTACAAAAAATTTTGGTGGACAAGAATTATATGTTTCCGATGATTCAAGGTGTAGATCTCAGCGAGTTTCACAAGCGCTTACCGCAAGTCGGAATTTTAGGCACAGAGAAACTTGAGGACTATGCAAAGTCTGAGCAGAATCTTCTCGAAATTTGGAAGAAAAACCACTAAACGAGGGGCGAAGGATAAAAACATCAACACTTCGCTTTGATTTTTTCGTTTATCTTCTTTGTGGGCTTTTGTTATCGCCGATTTTTGTTTTGGCTTTTAAAATCGCTCTGTCTGATACATATACAATTCAATCGCCCTTCTCATTCGAACTTTTGCAGGTGTTGTGTAACACAACCTTACAGGCTTTTTTTTCGGCACTCGGTTCGCTCATGCTCGGCTTTTGGGGGGCACTCGGGCTTTTACGTATTTCATCCTCACGTTTTAAAACTTTGGCTCATGTTTTTATTATGTTGCCGGGCCTGCTGCCCACACTTTTTATTA
>JAYUVI010000365.1:0-2476 GCA_043754135.1 Bdellovibrionales bacterium
GAGGCATAAAGATCATCCAGTGAATGCGTGAGATGCACGGTGCTTCGGCCGGTTTGCCCACTGCCTAATTCAAAACTTTCGAGCACACAAACTTTTTTACCCTCTAGAAGTAATAAATAAGCTGTCGTAAGCCCTGCAATACCTCCGCCCACAATACACACTTCGACATGCAAATTTGTCTGCAACGGGCCTGCCTTTCTGACCTCAACGTTGTTCCAAACCGCCTCACTTTCGCCAAGATGCAATGATTTCATTTGGGAATTCCTCCTGATTGCTGATGTTTGCAAAAACTTCGCCAGTGGTGTTGTTCTTGCAAGTTTGTTACGCACTATTGCGGTTACCCACCATAACCAGAGGTGAAATGTGGCTATTAAAACAAGAAAGAAACACGACGCTGAAAACGAAGTTTCACAACCGCGCAGTTTGTGGAAAGGGGCAATCAGTTTTGGACTTGTGAATATTCCGGTACTGGTAATTTCATCTCGTGAGCAAGCCGAATTGCATTTTACTATGCTTGACCCAAGCAATCTTTCGCCGATCGGTTACAAGTACTACAATAAAACCACAGGTGAAGAGATTTCGCGGGCAAAAACGGTGAAGGCATACAAATACAAACCTGATCGTTACGTCATCATGACCGATGCTGATTTTAAACGTGCGAACCCTAAAGCGACGCAAACTATTGATATAGAAAATTTCGTCGAGCTTGACGAAATTGACCCTGTGTTTTTTGAAAAAGCTCATTATTTGTTGCCGGGTAAGAGTGGCGACAAGGCTTATGCGCTTTTACGACAAGCTCTTTTGAAGAGTCATAAAGTGGCCATCGCTAAAATGGTTTTGCACACGAAACAACATTTGGTGGCAGTTATACCGCGTGGCGACTATTTGCTCCTAGAGCTTTTGCACTTTGCCGAGGATGTTAAAGAGTTGAAGGATCTTGAGCAACGCGACTCAGAGTTTAAGGCTTCAGCGCGTTCAGGCCGCGAAGTCAGCATGGCCGAGCAATTAATCGAAGATATGACGTCACGTTGGGTTCCCTCTGACTACAAAAACACTTATCGTGCGGATCTTATGAAATACGTGAAGGCGAGAGTGAAAGCCGGGAAAGCCACAGAAATAAATGATGACTACGCTGAAGCTGATGAAAAAACATCGTCGGAAGTCATTGATCTACTGCCGTTACTGCGTAAAAGTTTGTCGCGCGCCAAAGATAAACCTCGAGCGAGGAAACGCGCGTGAGTCTCAGCGAATATAAAAAGAAGCGCAATTTCAAAAAAACGCGTGAGCCCTTGAGCGGACTGCGATCGAAAAAACAGCCCATATTTGTTGTGCAAGAGCATTGGGCGTCACACCACCATTTCGATTTTCGCTTAGAAGCCTTCGGCACGTTAAAAAGTTGGGCTGTACCTAAAGGTCCTTCAACGGCAGTCGGCGAGAAACGTTTAGCTGTTGAAGTTGAAGATCACCCCATCGACTATGCCACTTTTCACGGTCGCATACCTGAGGGAGAATATGGCGCCGGCATTGTTAAAATATGGGACAAAGGCTACTGGCAACCGCCTCAGCAGATCAAAGAAAATTTACGTAAAGGACATCTGGAATTCGAATTGCGTGGCAAAAAGTTGAAGGGGCGATGGTTGTTGCAAAGAACAAGGGCCAAGTCGGGGCGAAAAAGTCAGTGGTTGCTTATCAAACGCCATGACCCTGATGCACACAAAGAAAGTTTGAAAAACTTAGCGCGAAGTAAAGGAAAGCGCGCCGAACCTTGGCCTCATAATATCTCGCCACAACTGGCGCAGCTCAGTGATAAAGTCCCCGATGGCACGAATTGGATTCACGAAATTAAATTCGACGGCTATCGCACACTAGCCACTTTACGAAATGGTCAGCTGCGTTTCTTTACCCGCAATGGCTTAAATTGCACACGCAAATATTCTTCTCTCGAACGCGATTTCCGACGATTGAAAATGGACAGTGCCATTTTTGATGGTGAGATCGTCGCCCTAGACGAAAATGGCCACTCGAGTTTCGCCATGTTACAAGAGACCTTAAAGCATCCATCAAAGGGGGCTTTATTCTTCTACCTCTTCGATTTGCTCTATTTCAATGGTCAAGACCTGCGCGACGAACATTTAGAAATGCGCAAACTGATTTTAAAAAAGCTTTTACGGGGGGCGAAAACCTCAAAGTTAATTTTCAGCGAGCATTGGCGCGGCCAAGGTGACGAACTTTTTAAGAAAGCATGTCATGACGGGTTGGAAGGTTTAGTATCGAAAGATCGCACTGCACCTTATACACCGGGCCGATCTGCTATTTGGCAGAAAATTAAATGTACGAAGCGCCAAGAGTTTGTCATAGGTGGCTATACGAACCCCGAAGGCTTGGAGTGCGGGCGTTTTGCTAGAGTGTTAGTGCCTAGAGATGAACTGTTGGCCGGCTAACGTTGACTTCTTGTGCAAACTTACTTTCAAATTCT
>JAYUVI010000366.1:0-5838 GCA_043754135.1 Bdellovibrionales bacterium
GCGGGCCCTGCAATCGGGCAAATATGGGATTGGCAGAAATGGCGGTGGCATGCGCGCCTCGGTTACTATTACCCGCTTTATCACCCTGAACGTAATCAAGAATTTTATTTTTCAAATGAAGTGCGCTTCAACGTTGAACGCAATTGGAGTTTGCATCTGGATCAACTCATGCGCCAACTGCATGGCTTACGAGACGACTACGATCATCTTGAGCAATACTCAGTCGCTCTCAGTTATTTTTACTACTAAAAAATTAATATCGCAGGCCGAGCTTGGCACTGTAGACGGGCTGCTCATAGCGATCAATTTGTGCCGATAGAAATATTGTCGAAACTGAAACTTGAATACCGATAAAAGAATGTAGCCGTGTCCCGCGGGTGACGAGCGTGCCGCTGTGAGTTTGATTATGCACAACACTATCAGTTGTATCGAGAAGCCGTGTCGCAAAAGTGCTGCGTGCATTTTGCCGACCGGCACCCATGTAAAGTGCGACGTTACTCAAGTTAATGCCGCCTAAAAAATCAGCTCCGAGACTTTCATTAACGAAAGCATCTTGAATATTCATTGAGTTGTAATGTGCGAGTACGGAAAGCGAAAACGGTAAAAACTGCGCCTGATAAAAATTCCACTTTAAAATGCCGCCATAATCTGTAACTTCATTTGAACTTGAAAAGGGCACGAAGTGGACAAACACATCGACATTATAGAAAAGGCCTTTGCCCACTGAAATGCTATTGTATTGAAAAGTGGATTGATCCCCTGTGCCGGACCCCAAACGCGAAAGATCAGTGATGTCGATGAACTCAGTCGCAATACCGATTTCAAAACCCGAATGTCCGCCTAGCGGAAAGGGGTTACTCAAAAATTTGCCGCTCGTGGGGTAACCCAAAATTTCGACCACATCGCCCAGCTCGGTGTGCGTGAGTTGAGTGGGTAGATCTATTGCGTGAGCCGTAAAGCCACAAAAATTCAACGCCAGCCAAAAACACCAGAGGTAGCTGAAATTTTTCATCGAATTTAGGCTAATCGTTAGTTTGTGCGAGTACAACAGTCACAGTTTTAATTCGCTCTAGGGTGCGCCGTGCCGGTGTCGCGATTTCGGCATTATTAGTGTATGCGGCGATGACGTGGTCGAGCGCTGCGATGAAGCGGCTATAAATTTGTGCTGCCTTCGCACGACGTTGGCGAGCTTGTAATTCGGGGTTGTCGCGACTTGGTCGTGTCGGCGGTTCAGCGGGACCATCGACTGGTGGGATATCTGGAGTAGTGTCATCGTTCGACGGTACACGCCGTTCAAGGTTGGCTAGGGTGGAACGATCTAAAATTTCTGTCGTGAGTTGCATAGTGACAGGGTCACTGATTTTTTGCGAGAAAACGCCGTGCAAGTGGTTCACCATGCCGAGTGCTTCGTAAGCATTCAAATACAGATTTACTTTACTAGCCAAAGTTGAGCCTTGTGATTCACTCTTCAATACATCAACTAAAAATATAAAGCTGGTCGGACTCGACACCTGGCTCGCAGCATAGGTCGCAAGATGATGTTGTTCATCGCTCGACTCGTTCATCATCGCTGTTAAAATGCCGTAAAAAACCTCGGAGGTGACCATGCTATTCTGAAAAAATTGAACGAGCTTCGCCACATTAGCGGCGTTCGGTTGACCCAGAACCAATTTGGCCCAGTCGTCAAAGGTGACAGGTAATTGTTCTTCCGGAATCTCAGGCGTGGTGGCGCTGTTACCGGCATAACCACCATCAATCGGAGCGACTTCGCCTTCATTTGATTTTTCGTCTTCATCTTGAGCCGCTTTGACTGGCTCTTCGTCGTTTTTCTTATTCAAGTCAGCGTCTTCACGCGCGCTTTTTTTCTTTTTCTTCTTCTTTTTTTTCTTTTTGGCCTCATCGGCAGCAGGGTCATCGCCTTCTTTAGGTGTGGCCTCTTCTGCAACTTTGTGACCTTCGGAAAAATCATATTGCTCAGGTAAAACAGCTTCAGGCGTTACATTCGCGAGAGTCATACCCTTTTTCGTTACGCCTAAAATGCGACTCTTGATTGTTTCGCGAATGGTGTCGACGACGTGAAAGGCGTTGAAGTCGTAATTTTTGAGCGAAAAAATAGCGGTGGGACCTTGCTCGTCAGTCGGCAAAGCGGCAATCTTCTTCAAGGCTTCGATCGTCATACCAAAAGCAAAGAGAAGCGCTAAAATAAGCAGCGTGCGTGGTTTAATCAATTTAGACCCACTCCTTCAGAGGCTTTCAATGGCAGTAATCGTGCCGCCGGTGCCAGTTGTAACTTATTGAAATCAGTACGAAGTTTTTTGCGTTCAAAAAGTGGGGTGTCGACGTCATTGTATGGCGGGCTGACAGCTGGACAAAACGATAATAAAAACCTAAGATTTTCAATAAGTTACACCACTCACTTTCTTACATTGAAAAGTGACAATTTCGAGAGGGCAAATGGCTCAATCGCGAGCTCTGAGTACAGTACAACTGCAGGATTTGCTAAATCGTGCGCGAGGTGGCAGCGATGGTGGTGATGAAGACAGGCGTAACTTTGCTCAGTTGCTCACCCAAATCGATCGCGCAGGGCCAGCGGTGTTTGATTTAGATGAACTGCTAGAGCCCGCTCGTGCGGCTTTTCGCGTAGGTATTACCGGCCCGCCGGGTGCTGGTAAGTCGACGTTGATTTCGGGTTTGCTGACGACTTTACTCGCGCAGAATTTAAAAGTCGGAGTCCTCGCAGTGGACCCCACCAGTCCAATTTCTCAAGGCGCCATTCTTGGCGATCGCATTCGTTATTCTGAACACGTGATGAATCCGCAGGTTTTTATTCGCTCACTGGGCACGCGCGGTAGCCTTGGTGGTTTGTCGGCTTCGGCCTATTTAATGTTACGCGCTTTTGATGCATGCGATTTTGATGTCGTGCTTATTGAGACAGTGGGAGTTGGCCAAGTCGAAGTTGAAATTATGAATGTAGCTGATGTGGTGACGGTTGTGCTTGTGCCTGAATCTGGTGATTCGATTCAAGCGATGAAAGCGGGCATCATAGAAATCGCTGATTTGTTTGTGGTCAATAAAAGCGATCGCCCTGGGGCTGAGTCTTTGAAGCGCGAAATCGAAGCCGCGGTCGGCATGAGTGAGAACAAAAAAACAGTCGACGTGCTTTTAGCTTCGGCACTCGGTGGTGAGGGTGTCGCGCAAGTTGCCGAGAGTATTTTATCTTTACGCGCGAAGGTCGATATCGCGGCTCATCGCAAAAGCGGCGTGCGTTTGCGTGAAGAAGCTAAAGCTTTGATGCGTGTTCAGCTCGAGCAAGAGGCAGCGAAGCGTGTGTCCCACGTGCAGGCATCGAAAGATCTGCGCGAGATCTTTCGTCGCCCGTGACGCTTTTAAGAATTATTTGATGATGCTGGGATTTTTCTGCAAAAATTCACGGCAAACGACTCTAGAGGCCTATTTAGAGGGCGACAAAGTCGGGTAAATCTTTAATTAAAGTTTGAATTAGCACAGGGTATTTTTTCGCGTTTAGCCAATTGACGACGTTGACGAGATTGGCTTTCGCCATTGAGGTACAACCCGAAGTGGGCTTACCTGAATAGCCTTCAATGTGCAGAAATATACACGAGCCCAAACCGAGTTGAGGGCTTACGCCAAGATTGAGCAGACCATTATGATTCACCGGCACTGCGAGTTCGTATTGATCGGCGAAACCTTCTTTTGCATCAATATCTTTGCGCAAAAGCTGTTCGTGGCTCGCCGTGAATTTGTCTGTGGCCACTGTGCCGTCACCTTTGATGAGAGCATCATCGAGTGGGACGAATTGATTATAGTGAGCTGAGCTGACGTCATCGACGCAAATATCGTTGGGTGTGATAGATTTTCGTCTTTTTTGCGTGAGTTCGCTCATGTTTTCAAAGTCGTGACCAAAAGCTGTGCCGATTTCGAAAACTCCAGCTGTGGCTCTGCCATCGCCTTCGAATTTCAATGGGTCCTGATAGCCAATTAAAGACTTGTCGGTATTGTGCAAACCACGGCCCCAGGCCAAACCATTTTTGCCGAGGTTTACACTGAAAGCTTCTCCCGCTTTCGTAAATGAGTCTTGCGTGGTGGCGCGTTCATACCGCTGTAAACGGCCTGTGGTGCTCGACCAATCTTCAGCTGTGACCACGATAATTTGCAGACTCGAGCTGCGGTTGGCGTTCCATTGCTGTGGTTTTTCGCTGCGGTCTTGGGTGGCTTCGCTATCGAACTGCATCGCTAACGCAGGAGTCGCGGCCATAAGAGCATGAACAAGAAAAAGAGCGAGCATAGGGGACCTCTGGTGATATGCAGTTTTCGAATGTATAACATAACGCGTGGCATCTATTATCTATAATGATTGCAGCCTCTGACCAGAAGTTTGACAAACCGGAGTGATTTTTACTCCCGGTTTTAGGCGTATCGAGTTGGTGCTTGGCCAAGACAAATTTTATATTTTTTCATTCATTTCATTTTGTTAATGCGATGCGTAAACATTTTTAGATTTCTACCGATAGTCATTCCCGGGGGGCACAAGAAGTGTCTGATTCAAAACGGGATGTGGCCGCTGGCGTTGTCAGGTTGGCCGACTTTCTTAAAAAAGAAGAGCACAAGCGTAAGGCAGCGATGGGCTTACAGGCGGTAGCTTTGGCCCGTTATAAGGCCGAGCGAGATCGCTTTGCGGCGGCGCCTCTGCAATCCGTTTCGAATTTTCATGAACCGGATGATGAACATGTTGATTACCCCATTGCATTAGAGAGTGATTCTGCTGAGGCGTCTCAGCCCGAGACCCACACCGGTGTGGATGAGTTCTCTAACCCTGACCAAACTGATACGAACAGCTACTCTGATACACCCTTCAGCGATGAGGTCTTGGCTGATTTTAGCGAAGAAGAAGACTAAAGGCGCCCGCCACCTTTTATATTACCTATCTATTTTCAATATCTTAACGCAAAGAATAAAATATATCTA
Source organism: Bdellovibrionales bacterium (assembly GCA_043754135.1). GTDB lineage: Bacteria > Bdellovibrionota > Bdellovibrionia > Bdellovibrionales > UBA1609 > RBG-16-40-8. Next base: position 4,987 of record JAYUVI010000366.1, read on the forward strand.
AAGTCTTAACGCAGTGCGCCGAATAGTTCTGTGACTGCTGAAATGAACTTTATCTTTGGGCATTAAACTGGCTGCACCCTGTGGGAGGGGTGGAGTGCCGGCGGAGGTGCTCTATGCCTTTAAGAATTAACTCCAACGTGGCGTCCTTAACGGCGCAGCGTTTTCTCAATAAAAACCAACGACAAGTCGAAGACTCATTTAAGGCTTTAGCGTCGGGTTCGCGACTGAGCACTCCGCAGAACGATGCTGCTGGATTCGCGATCAGTGAACTATTACGTGCCCAGGTTGCGGGTGCTGACCAGTCGGTCAAAAACGCGCGTTCAGCACAAGCTTTAATTCAAACCGCAGAAGGTAGTTTGAGTGAGCAGAACAATATATTGGTGAGGATGCGCGAATTGGCGATCAATGCAGCGAGCGACACCATAGGTGATCAAGAACGCGAATTTGTGAATGAAGAATTTCAACTTTTAATTAGTGAATTTGACCGTATTGCGAAATCAAGTTCGTTTGGTTCGAAGAAGCTGTTAACTGGGTCGAATGAAGAATTCTCCTTCCATGTGGGGCCTAATTCTGGCTCTGAAAACGTCATTCAATTTAAATTGGAGAGTGATACGCAGGCCTCCTCCGTAGGGATCGACGGGTTAGATATTGCCGACCAAGACAGTGCTGTGGATTCACTTGAAAGTATTGATGATGCCGTGATGAATGTGTCGGGGGCGCGGGCGAAACTAGGCGCCGTGCAGAGTCGATTTCAATACGCGACAGATAACCTTGAAGTGCAAAAACAGAATATTGAAGAAGCGCGATCGATTATTGCTGATGTAGATGTGGCTGAAGAGACGAGTAAACTCG
>JAYUVI010000367.1:0-2217 GCA_043754135.1 Bdellovibrionales bacterium
CGCGCAAGCGCCACTATTTTTGTGCTTTGCACCCATGATAAGCGCCCACTCCAGTTGACGACGTTTTCAGGGTGAGATTTTTGTATATCAGCGCAGAAAGTGTCTTCAGGGCCACCGAGCAAAGCAAATTGATATTGCGGTAAGAGGCCGACGAGTGTGGACCAATACTCAACAGGCCAACGCTTGAGCTCCCAAGTGGCGCTCGGGGCGAGTACCACGGTTTGTGATAATTTTCTTTCAATGGCGGCATCTAAAACTACATCTTGCGTGCTCAAGCCCACCACATCGGTGAGTTCACGTTTCGGGCGTGCAGAAAACCACGCGGCTAGCGGCGATAAAAATGAATCGACTCCACGAAAAGGTTTTGGCAGCCAGTTGATGCGAAAACGAAACAGCAAAAATCTTTTTAAGCGGTTTTTAGGTCGCCGCACAATTTGCAGCTGCGGTTGTTTAGACCACATGAAAAAACTAATAAGCAGGGAGCGCAAATTATTATGGGCATCGTAAATGTGAGAAATGTTTTCTTGCTGCAATTGGCGCACAAGTTTTAGTAATCCTTTAAAACCATCTGCGCGATTGAGCGACCATACTCGATCAACAACCGTGCAGGTTTTAACGAAATCGTGAAAATCATGACGAGTCAGCCAATGAATTTCAGCACTCGGGTCTTGAGCGCGAATAAGCCGGGCAGCAGGCATAGCTTGGGCAATATCGCCGAAGCTAGAGAAACGTACGATCAAATATTTTTTCATTGCGCTGAAAATAATGCCAGGGAAAGCGCCTAAAATCACCATCTACTTCGTTGGCCACGGTGGGCTTCGTATATGATGACTTCAGCGGTTTTAGATCAGGCGGCGGTTTTATTTGTCAGCAAGCCGAGGGTGACGAGTTTTTTCTTACAAATGGCCCAGAAGTTATCTTTGAGGGGGGCCTCTTTAGGGTTGAGTCTGAGCTTACCCATTGTGTCATTGACAAAGGCGTCAGCGAAATCAGTTTCGGGGCCGCCTTTCGCAAGCTTCATAAGCAGGCGAAAATGCGGATCAGTAAAATCGGCGCCTACGAGCATTTTACGTAAATTGCCTTCAGGGGTTTGTTTGATAAAATTACAAACACTGAGAGCATCATCGGGGGTGTAAGACATGTGGACCTCCTACGTCTTGGTGTTTATATTTTCGGTCGCAGCTTAGCGAATATCAAGGGTCGACGAGTTGTGACTCTAATCAAACTAGCCTTTAAGCAGGTTTAGAAATTCTTGTGCCACTGGGCTTAGGTGAGCGTTTTTTCTCCAGATCGCCTTAATTTGATACTCAGGCATTTTCTGAACACAGGTTAAACGAAAAAGTCTTTTTTTCTTTAAGTCCTCAGCCACTACATAGTCAGGTACATAGCCGATCATATTTTCTTTGAGAATAAATTGTCTAATCACGCTCCAACTGACCAATTCGAGAAACACTTTCGGTGTTCGTTTGTACTTAGTGTAAAGGTTGGCAAAAAGTTGTTCGACTTCAATCTTTTGGCGGCTCGTAATGATCAGTTCGCGGTCCCAAATGCTGAGTTTCGGTTTGTTGCCCACAAGAATAAAATGGCCTCCTGCTACATTGTGATGATTGAAATTTTCGGTTTTGTTGTCGTCAATCATCAGACCAATTTCATGGGTGCCCGATTCAACCGCTTCGCGTACAGTACCGGCATCGCCGAACTCATATCGATAAGTGACCTTCGGGTGCAGCTCACGCATTTTAAAAATAATGGGGCCAATAAAATGCAAAGTGAGGCTTTGAGAGCTTATAAGTTTGAAGCCGCCGCTCAGCTCTGGCGCCCTAGTTTGCATTTCGGCTTTCATGTTCTGTAGGGATTGCAACCAATCTACTGCCTTCGTGTAAAAGTGCAGCCCTTCGCGCGTCAGTTGAAAGCGGCGCTTTTGATGGGTGAGGAGCATGACGCCAAGTTCGGCCTCGAGTGTGCGAATGGCTTGGCTAACCGCAGGGTGAGTGACGAAATTAGCTTTAGCTGACTGCGCGACACTCTTTAAGCGGGCGGCATCGACAAAGTACTGCACGTGAAAGTGATTCATATGTCACTTTTATTTACATATCAGGTAAATTTAATCAATTATTCTTGTAACAGCTAAGGTCCCTGGGAGATCGAAGTAGTTGTGATTTCCATTTTGAGTTTTTAATTTTTTCTGCAGCGAACAAAATAAAAATATTTTCAAAT
>JAYUVI010000368.1:0-4013 GCA_043754135.1 Bdellovibrionales bacterium
GAAAAAAATTACTTAGCCTATATTCGTAAAGAAAATCCAAAAGTTGTTTTACCAGATGCCGATATTTTGGAGCGCATTCCCCGTGAATTTCTAGATGCCGAGTTTGCGTTTCGTTCGTCAGCGCCAGGTGTATTGATTGATCACACGAACTTTTCTCTGCCGCGCGGTGGTGGTGAAATTGATTTGAAAGATTACGTTATAGGTAAGAAAGGGTCCTTCTTTTTAACCATGAAAGCGAAGCGTTCGAATGAGCCCACGCAAGAGCTAACAAATCTTCATGTCTATTTTTTAAGTGAAGCTAAAGAACGTGTGATTGCCGGTGAGAAATATGGTGCGGGTTGCAAACGCTACATGGATATTAGCGAACTCATCGCTAAGTCTGAGGCCAAAGGCGGCATGCAGTTGAATGCCACTCAACAGCGGTATGTTTCGGTGGCGAGTGGCGTGTTTTATATCGTGAATTTTAGCCCTGAGAGAAAACTATATATTGCTTCTGTGCGCGTGACTGACTCGCGATATCCTGAGTTACTTTGCGGTGGCGATTACGGCCTCGGCGGGTAGAGCGTTTAATTTTCAGCAGATCCTTTCTTTAGGCGCTCTCTTCGACCGGTGCCATGTAAAGCAAACGGACCGTTTTTATTTATGGCGAATTGTGAATATTCATTAAGGGTCACGCCCTAAGTCTAGCGACGAAATTGATTTCGCAGGCAATCTCACTACAATTGAGAAATGCATAAAATAAAAATAATATTTCTACCTCTGTTGTGGATGTTGGCTATTTTGATTAGTCTCAGCGGCGCGGCTTTACTTGTGTCTCCGCAAAACGCTTTTGCAGGAGTGACACCGGCGGCGCTGGGTTTGATGCCGCCTATACAGTTCCCTCCAGAAGATTTCACGATTGTTGGATTGCGCTTGAGTATGCTCTACGGGCAACATCAAGAGGTTTATGGTTTAGATGTGGGCCTTCTCGGTAACGTAACTACGCAGAGCTTTGTGGGGTTGGCTGTGGCGGGCGGGTTTAATGCCACGAAAAATACCGCGCGAGTGTTGGGCGTACAATTAGCGGGCGGCGCCAACGTGAACAGGGGTAAATTGACGGTGATCGGTCTGCAAGCCGCGCTCGCGAATATCAACTCGGGTGAAGCGAGTATCGTTGGTGTGCAATTCGGCGCAGTCAATCTGTCTGGTCACACTAAAGTTTATGGTTTACAGGCGGGCGTTTACAATGTTGCGCAAGAGGTTTATGGCTTTCAGATTGGTCTGATCAATCAAACCGAATCTCTACATGGTTTGCAAATCGGCCTGCTCAACTTTTACCATAAGGGCACGGTCGGTGTTTCGCCGATTTTGAATATGGGGTTTTGAGCCCACTCTACGAAAGCGACTGGATGCCTATATTGCTGCTGCGTAAGCGCCGCCACACATTGCCGCTTACGTAAGCGCCAGCCACACATACGCTCTAGAGATGAGCGCAACACACACATCGTTACTAACGTGAGCGCGGCATAAATCGCTATTAACGCGAACGGCGCCACACATCGCGAATTACGTGTAAGCCAGAGGGCGGCTCGGCACGTCGCGAGTGGGTGGTGTCGATCCATACGATTTGTACGTGCGGCATCTCATCGCGAACGGTGTGAATGATTAGAGGCTCATTTTCAAAAAACCAAATGCGGGGAGGAGCGCCATGAGAAAGCGAGTTTTGGGCAGGTGACGGTTGCGGTGTGGTCGAAACTTGCGGTGGCTCGTTGTATAACCGCTGCAACTCCTTCAGCTTAAAAATATTATCTTCTACGCTGCCCTTCGCCGGCTTCATAATAAGATCGTGCTCAGCATCGGCCAATGGTAAGCCCCATTGTTGCAAACTCGCCAGCGTGCCTCGACGCATGTTCACATCATCACGACCCGTAAGATACATGATGTGCAAACCTGCGGCCGCCAATGCCTGCACATATTCGACCGCGCCTTCATAAGGGATATCGTTGTGTAAAAAATCAGAGCTAAAAAAACGCGAGCGCCAAAAATCACGTACAGTTGCAAAAAAATCTTCAGTGGCCTGAAATTTCTCACGGATAAACGCTTCTTTAATGCCCCAATCACGCGGTGTTAGGCGTATTTCTTTAACGCGTTCGACTTCAGATGGAAAAAGCTTTGTTACCTCTTCATCGCGGGCGAACAATTCGAGAATGGCTTGTGAGCGGTGAGTAACATTAAAGATAGTCGAATCGAGATCAAAAATGATCAGCGGATGTAAAGCTCTTTCGCTTAGAATTTCGTCAAACACTCTCGGTGAATCGGGCATGCTCAAACATCATACTGTTTCGTTTTGAGACGTCAATCGAGACGCTAAAATCGCGAATTCACACAGCACGTGAACCACGAAATATTATTATTGCAGGTGTCGCAAAATATTCTTGCTCACTATTAAGCTGTTTGCTCACCGCCACAGTACCGTCTGAAACTTTGACGATAACAAAAGCTTTTGGGAGCCACCGTCGCTCTCACAAGGGCGCATTCGCGCGTCACAAAAAAGCTCGCAAAATCAATTAAGTTCGCCCCAGACCAGGCCGATAGTCCTTACAGACAGGAGCAAACTATGGAAATGATGATGAAGTTTTTAGTCGACTACAAAATCGTAGACTACGCTATTATAGGGGTGGGTTTACTGGCTTTTGGATTGATTTTCGATCGCTTCAAAGCTTTGTACATTGACCTTGCTCTACCGACAGAGCAGTTCATGAAGCAAGTGATGAGCATGGTGGAAAGCGACAAGATCGAAGAAGCCATCACCTTCTGTTCAGCCAATGAGCGAAAACCTTTGGCATACGTTATTAAGAAATTACTGGAGCGCTCAGATCGTGAAAGTAGCGCCATTGACCAAACTCTCGACATTGCTGCAAGCGAAGTGGCGCCCAAGTTGATTAAAAACTTAGGTCACGTTTCGATGGTGGCGAACGTTGTGACGTTGATTGGTCTCTTGGGTACAGTGTGCGGTCTAATTGTCGCCTTCAAAGCCGTGAGTTTTGCCGACGTAGCACAAAAGCAGACACTACTTGCCGAAGGTATTTCGATCGCAATGTCAGCTACGGCAATGGGTTTAATTGTCGCTATTCCCACTATGTTTGCGTATTCATTTTTACACGCCAAACAAAGTCGTCTGTTCTCTGAGATCGATTTGCATACGAATAGGGTTATGGAGATTTTGAATTCACGTGGTTTCACCCCCTTCACTCAAAGCACAGTTTACCCAACGAATTCAAAAACAGAAGTGGTTAGTGGCAAAGGCCCAGCTGCTCCTAAATCTGCTTAATAGGTGTATAAAAGGAGTTCTTCGTGCGCTTTAAAAGAACACGTGCAGGTGATGCAACATTCGATTTGAACCTTGCACCTGTACTCGACATTATCGTTTCAATTGTACCGATGCTGCTTTTGAGTGTGGCATTCGTGCAAGTGAAAATGATTGAAGCGCCCACACCACAGGTGGTGGCCGAGCCCCTTCAACCTAAAGAGCCGCCTAAGCCTGAGGTTTCAGCATCGCTCCGAGTTTCAAAACAAAGTGGTTTTGCTTTTGAAGTGACAGATTTAAAAGGCGCGTTGAATACAACCATAGTGGTTAATGTACAAGGACAGTTTAATTTCGATGGGTTGTTGAATGCAGCGATCAAATTGAAAGGCACTTACCCAACGTTGCAGAAGTTACAACTTTTGCCCGATGGTGATGTTTCTTTTAACGATCTAGTTCACATTATGGATCAAATTCGACAAAAACCGATGCGTGCTCCGGCGAATTTATCAGTAACTGATGCGGCAAAAGCCCAGCCAGTACAATACGAGTATCTCTTCCCAGAAATTATTTTTGGTAGCATCGCGAGTGGGGGCTAAGTATGGGCCGCGTGGGGATAAAAAAGTACATCGATAAAAGGTCTTCATCATCTTTTAAAATTCAAATCACTTCGATGGTGGACATGTTTATTATTTTGCTCGTGTTTTTACTAAAAAGTTTTTCGACGAGT
>JAYUVI010000369.1:0-5642 GCA_043754135.1 Bdellovibrionales bacterium
ACTCTGAAGGCAAAGCTGAAAACCGTATTGATAAAATTCGCGGTGATGCTCAAGGTGAGGTCGTGCGAATCGACGAGAACTACAAATCGAATTTAGACATTTTGCGCGGCTCGAATGATGAAGAGAAAAAAGAATTGCGCCTGGCTTTGAACGACGAAAAAGACACCGCGATTAATACGATTAAGCAGTCAGCTCAAAGACAAGAGGTCGATCAGCAGCGCCGCGCCGAAGATTTAGTGATGAAGTACGAAAAACGCATCAGTGACATCAACGATGGCACTGTTCGTGAGCGTCGCTTACGCGATAATCATGAAAAAGCCATGGTCAATAATCTTAAGCGACAAGCCGACGCAGAAAAAGAGACTATCCGCGTACAATTCGACGAACAAAACCGTCAAGCCAACGCCGCCCATCAAAAAGAAATTCAGGATCTCAACCGCCGCCACCAAGAAAAGCTCAACGATGTACTCGCCAACGTCAAAAAATCCTAAAAGGTGCCAGGTTCTTTTTCCACCAAAGGGAAATCTGGCTAAATATGGGGCGCACCTATGTTAGCTGATCGGCGCACTAAAATTGTAGCCACCATTGGTCCGGCTTCGCAAAGCAAAGAAGGTCTAGAAAAAGCCATCCGTGCTGGAATGAATGTCGCGCGCTTAAATTTTTCTCACGGTTCCCATCAAGATCATCTGAGCGTGATACAAAATGTTCGTGAGCTTTCGCTGCGGCTTAATGCTCCGGTAGCGATTCTACAAGACCTGCAGGGGCCGAAAATTCGAGTCGGTAAATTAGCCGGTGGTAAAGAGCCTCTCAAAGAGGGCTCGACAATTAAAATCTCGACGACGAAAGAATTAGGTGATGAACAAGTTATCACCACGGACTTTAAAGAGTTGCCACAAGTGTGCAAGCCCGGCACGAAGATTTTATTGGACGATGGCTTGATGGAGTTAACGGTACTCTCCGTTGATAGTAATACTGAAGTGACCTGCAAAGTAATTTACGGAGGCATGCTTAAGGATCGCAAAGGCATGAACCTGCCCAATGAGCGTTTGCCTGTTGAATCGATGACCGACAAAGATTATGAAGATCTCGAATTTGGTTTGCGTAACAGTGTCGATTATGTGGCACTTAGTTTTGTGCGACGGGGCGACGACATCAAGCGCCTGCGCGAAATTGTGAATGCGAAAAGTCCTAGCACGCGGATCATTGCCAAAATCGAAATGCTTGAAGCTTTAGAAAATCTGCTTGAGATCGTCACATTGAGCGACGGTGTGATGGTGGCTCGCGGCGATTTAGCGGTCGAGGCGGGGCAGACGCAACTCCCGCGCATTCAAAAACGAATTATTTCGATGTGCAATGAGGTCGGACGGCCGGTGATCACGGCGACGCAAATGCTCGATAGCATGGTTGAAAATCCGCGACCTACGCGCGCTGAAATCACTGACGTGGCCAATGCGGTGCTTGATGGTTCAGATGCCCTTATGCTTTCGGCTGAGAGCGCTAGTGGTAAGTATCCGTTTAAGTGTATTCAAACCATGCACGAAATTATTCTCGAAGTTGAACGCACCGGCGATTTTTATTACAATATTTCTTTGGAGCAAGAATTTCTCGAAGTCGCTGAGAGCATCGGCGCGAGCGCTTCTTTGTCGGCCTTGAAATTGAACGCTCCCGTGATTGTGTGTCTGTCTACGACTGGTAAAACTGCCACGCAAATTTCGAATTTTCGCCCGAAAGCACAGGTTGTGGCCGTCACGCATGTGCCCGAAACGCTCAATCGTCTTGAGCTTGTGTGGGGCATTCAAACTTTGCTAATCAATCGTTACAAAACCAGCGAAGAGGCCATGGAGCAAATCGAGCGCATGCTGTTGCAATATGGCTTATGCAAAGCCGGCGACAAAATCATAGTGACTATGGGATTGCCAGTCCAGCAAGGCGCCAAAACCAACACCTTGCGCGTTTACACGATCTCCGACATGCACCCGACCAAAATCGAAAAGCCCCTACGCTATTTGTAAATGCAAAACCTGGCACCGGTTAAATTGGAACTTTAAGCAGCGTAAAAATCAGCTCCCAGTAGGGGACCACCGTGGTGATCTCGGTCAAGACGAAAGTTTGTGACAGGTTGCCGCCTTCGCCAGATTGCTTTTCTTGCACTAAGCCTTTTTCAGCCAAAGAATCTGTCGCATTCACGTTCACGAGCATATTCAAATCCTTCATCGAATTATTTTGCATATCCGTCAAAGAAACTTTCACTAAACCTTTCGCATCGGGCGTTAACTTAGAACCATAAAACATAAGCGCCTTTAAGCCGGGCATTTCTTTTTCGGTGATCGTCACGCGCTTCGATTCGTCTTTAAATAAATATTCATTATACCAATCAACAAATTTAGCCAAAAATTCCAACTTCAAAATCGTGACTTTCTTGCGACCCTCGCCGATCTCTTCAACTTTCATTACGCCTAAACCTTGCAGGGCCTCCATCATTTTATCGAGCTTCGAAGTCGGCGCTTGAAAAATCTGAATGCAGTAATTGCGCAGCATTGTATAGGGGATCACAACGTCATCGCCTTCTTTCTGCCCCGCCTTAAAACCGATCAGAGAAATAATCGCGCACAAGCGCGTGATCATATGGGGAGTGAAAGCCGTAGTCTCAGGCGCAGCATTCGATTCTAAATTTTTAATTTTCGCGTTGGCATCGCGCAATTTGCCGTTCACATTTTTCACCATGGCTTTCAACCATTCCGGAAACGTCTTGAACTGCGCATACAGAGAAGAAAAGGGGAGCATGATCACTACAGAATCGACTTTACTGCGTGCACCTGCTGAACGTGGTTTGTTATCAAAGAAAGCCATCTCGCCGAGCATTTCGCCTGGCCCGAGCTCCGCCAACTCCACTTCGCCACTGCCTTTAGTTTTGGTGATGGCGATACGACCTTTTTTGATCACATACATCGCGTCAGAGGCATCGCCCTCGCGAAATAAAAGATCGCCTTTTTTCAATTCTTTAACTTGTCCTGCCATTCAAATTTATTATGCGTGAGCGGGGCACGCATGGGTACTGGATCTAGACTCTGGCCCAGCCGCTGGACGCAAAAAACTTTCTCGCGCCCCCTCGGCTGGATCATGAGTTCTTATCGCAGCGGGAGCGCTAGAACGTCATAGTCTTGCAGCCAGGCGCAACCGTGAGTTCAGCATCAGTCGCCGCTTGAATATCTTGCGGAGTATATCCAGGCGCCACTTCTCGAAGCACAAAACCTTTATCGGTGACATCGATCATCGCCAGGTCGGTGACAATATGATGCACGCACTTCACTCCTGTGAGGGGGAGCGAACACTTCGCCACCAACTTTGACTGACCCTTGTTGTCCAAGTGTTGCATCGCCACGATCACGCGACGAGCGCCAGCCACGAGGTCCATCGCCCCGCCCATGCCTTTGACAAGCTTGCCGGGGATCATCCAATTCGCAATATCGCCGTTGGCATCGACTTGCATCGCGCCGAGAACAGTGAGGTTCACGTGCCCGCCACGAATCATCGCGAAGCTATCAGCGGAGGAGAAAAAGCTTGCGCCCGCAACAGCAGTCACAGTTTGTTTGCCCGCATTGATCAGGTCGGGGTCGACTTTCGATTCTTGCGGAAAGGGCCCCATACCCAGCAATCCATTCTCACTCTGTAACATAACGTTTGCTGAGGCCGGGATATAATTCGCAACGAGCGTCGGTATGCCGATGCCAAGATTCACGCAATAACCCGGTTGCACTTCTTGCGCGATTCGTTGCGCGATCTGTTCGCGGGTGAGAGGGATTTTCGCCGTGGTGGTCATAGAGCCTCCTGCAATAGAAAATGGATCACTTTTACTAACTAGTGAAGAATTTTCGCTAGCGTGAGTCTGAGAAGTATTTTCGCCGACCCTCGTAGACGAAGGATTTTGTACAATCGTGTTGGTTGAAAAAGTCGAAATATTTGAGTCGTTCATTGCGCGCCCTTAGTGTTTCATCACGGTCAATTGTTCGATGCGCTTTTGATAATTCGTCCCTTGAAAAATTCGCTGCACATAAATGCCCGGCGTGTGAATGTCATCTGGTGCGAGTTCGCCCACTTCGACAAGCTCTTCGACTTCAGCCACAGTGATTTTGCCAGCGGTCGCCATCATCGGATTAAAATTACGTGCAGTTTTACGAAAAACAAGATTGCCGAATTTGTCGCCCTTCCATGCTTTCACAAAGGCAAAGTCGCCCTTAATGGCGCGCTCTAAAACATACTCGCGGCCGTCAAAAACTTTGGTCTCTTTACCTTCGGCGACCAGCGTGCCCACTCCAGTAGGAGTAAAAAACGCGGGGATCCCCGCACCACCTGCACGCACGCGTTCGGCGAGAGTACCTTGCGGCACTAACTCCACTTGAAGCTCGCCACTTAAAAATTGCTTTTCAAAAGTTGCGTTTTCGCCAACATAACTCGAAACCATTTTTTTTATCTGCCGAGTTTTCAAAAGCAAACCCAAACCAAAATCATCAACACCGGCATTGTTAGACACACAGGTAATGCCCTTCACTCCGGATTCGCGCAAAGCCGCAATGCAGTTTTCGGGAATCCCACACAAGCCAAAGCCGCCCACCAAGTAGGTCATGCCATCTTGCACACCTTCAAGTGCGGTCTTCGCATCTTTAAAAACTTTCGATAAACCTTCTGCGCTCATATTTTCTCCTCCCGTATTTGGCCCAGCATTTGGTGCCAAATTATTGCCGTTCAACGATCACTGCGACGGCTTCGCCGCCGCCAATGCATAAAGTCGCCAAGCCATAACGTTTCGAGTGTCGGTGCAGGGCATGCACTAGCGTTGTCATAATACGTGCGCCGCTGGCACCTATTGGGTGTCCCAGAGCTACGGCGCCGCCGTGAATGTTCACGCGATCGTGTGACAAATTTAAATCGCGCATCGCCGCCATTGTCACCACGCTAAACGCTTCGTTAATTTCATACAAATCGACATCCGAAGCCTTCAGGCCTGCAGCTTCTAAAACTTTTTTCATCGCACCAACAGGAGCAGTGGTGAACCACTTCGGGTCTTGCGCAAAAGTCGCACTTGCCACCACACGCGCTAAAGGTTTCGCGCCCACTTCTTTCATTTTTTTCTCAGACGCTAAAACTAAAGCGGCGCCGCCATCATTTAATTTGCTCGCATTCGCTGCGGTGATCGTGCCGTCTTTTTCAAATGCGGGTTTTAACGCGCCCATTTTATCGAACTTTGCTTTGCCGGGTTCTTCGTCAACCGCAACAGAAACAGTCTCGCGACCCGCAATCACATCAACGGCCACGATTTCATTTTTAAACACACCATCAGCCAACGCTTTCTGCGCGCGCTTGTAACTTTCAATTGCGAAAGCATCTTGCTCCTCACGCGAAAATTTATACTCTCGCACGCAAAATTCAGCCGCACTGCCCATATGAAAATTATTATAAGGGTCCCATAGACCATCTTTAACCAAAGAATCAGCAGCAGTAATCGGACCCCAACGATATCCGCCACGCGAAGACTCTAACAAGTGCGGCGCCATCGACATATTTTCTTGTCCACCAGCTACGACGACTTCAGCGCGCTCGAGCTGAATCGAATCACAACCGAGCATCAACGCTTTCAATCCCGA
>JAYUVI010000370.1:0-3946 GCA_043754135.1 Bdellovibrionales bacterium
TCAGCGCCTCTCAAGAACTTCAAGTCGTTGTGACTTCACCTATCACCACCAATATCGACAATTTTGTTGAAGCTTTCGCCGAGCCTAAAGAACTCTGGCCACCACCGAGTGCCTTTACACTCTCTTGGTCACCTGTAGTTTTCGCTCGCAAATACGAAGTTGAGTTTTCTGAAGACCGCACTTTCAGTTTTTCGAAAATATTTAAAACGCGCGCGCTTTCACACGAGTTTCGTGTTTCTAAAGCCGGTTTATTTTTCTGGCGAGTACGACCCGTTAATGATTATGGCATCGGTGTTGGACCGTTTTCAGAAACACGTTCAGTTGAAATCGTACAAACCAATCGCCGGCCGGCGAGTGTCAACGGCTTAGCGGGTTTTTACCCAACAGATCGAACCATGGTTTTTGTCGGCAGCGGCCAAATGAAACTGCCTTTCTTGTGGGCAGCAGCCGAGGACAACGCGAAGCTTGAAATTTCGACTTCAGCGGATTTTCAAAGTGTCCTTTTGCAAGTTGAAGCTAAAAATGGTCAAGCTATTGTGAGCGACAATCTGCCGTCAGGAAAGATTTTTTGGAGATTAAAATCACAAGGCCAAACTTCGCCAGTGTACGAATTTATTTTACGCCGTGAGATCGCGCCGTACTCCCCTGAAGCTAAAGCGAGCGCCGTGCACTAAAATTCTGCGGCATAGATTCTGCTGCCACCCTCTTCATTAATCATGAGGAGGCGTTATGTTGGATGCTATTGAAGTTATGTCCGGCTTTAAAGAAATCAAAACTGCTTTTCGTTCGAAATGCGGAATAAGCAAGCCGGTTTACGAACTAGAGTTGTGGTTTACCGTCAAAGATAAAGTTCTGCACGTACATGATATGGAAGATCAAAAAATCTCTATGGCTTTAGCTCTATTTTTGTCGAGGCAAAATACTTGGAAAATTAGATTAACACCTAATTCAGCGGGAGAATTGCTAGTGAGAAAAGCAACTGAGGAAATATTCAATTCTCCTAATGAATATTTAAATACGCGCTATCGACAACTAAGTCTCGTCCACTCTAAACGCATGCGATGAGCCTGGCACAAGCCCAAAAGCTTCCATGATTTGCATAGCTGTCAAAGGAACAGTCCTCATGCTCGGTAAAGTCGATCGTGCGGGCCCATCGAGAAAAAAAACTTGTTTAGTGGTCACTTTTACATACGCTTCTTCATATTCCCCACAAAGTAGCATCGTGATTGATTCTTCGTCTGAGCGAAGCAAAATGCAAGCGTGCCGATCGCGCTCAATGTAAGTGAAGTGCCAAGGGTCGTCCATTGCCGATAACTCGTGAACTTCGTCAATAAGAGACTGTCGATTGCCAGAGTCAGTGAGATGAAGATAATAATCGCGCCAGTGATACAGAGAATAATTCTCTTGCACTTCATTCGCTATAAGAATGAACAGCTCAAATTCGTTAGATGGCAAGTTCATAAATTCTTTGAAAGGCATGACAGAATATCGGCATTTCAGATCTCAAACTGACGAGACTAAAGGCGGGCTGTTGCAAGTTAATTTTCAACACCTTTGCACCGCCTAACGCAAACGGCCCGTCACCATCACATCTTGCCCAAAAATACGCGCGTGTGGGTTTTTCAAAACCAAGCGGCTCGCTAAATCTTTTGTCGATAGATCACGGGTAAAATTAATGCCCGACCTTGCACCCACAATTTGCGGAGCAATAAATTGATAAAGTCGATGTACCAGGCCTTCACGCAAGAAGGCACTCGCCACCGATGCGCCACCTTCCACAAAAATCGAACGTACACCGGCCCCATATGCTGCCGCTAGCAAACTTTCGAGGTTCACTTTGCCGGAAGAGTCGCTCTCACACACTAAACTACTGTACTTAAACGTCGGCGATTTCTTCAATGTAGCAAAGAGCACGTCAGCCGCTCCATGGGTTTTCATTGTGCGCGAATCAGCAATGAAATCGACAAAACTTTCGGGCTTTGCTGACAAGACAATCACTTTATTTTTTTTACCCGGGTAAGCCGCATGCCGTACATCCAGAGACGGGTTATCGCGCAAAAAAGTTTCGCGGCCTACTAACACAGCATCGTACTGCGCACGCAAATAGTGCACGTGCTCGCGCGCTCTTTCACCTGTCAGCCATTTACTCTCACCTGTTTGATGCGCCAAAGACCCATCTAAAGTCGTCGCCACCTTCAGCGCTACAAAAGTTTTCTGTTCGCGAAACCCGTAAAGGAAAATCTCGGCCAGCTCGTCAAGCTCGTGTTGCAAAAGCTCGGCTTGTGCCGGCTCGAGTTCGCAAGCGTGATAAGCCGAAACCACTTCTATACCAGCAGCTCGCAAAATTTCTAAACCTTGACCGCGCACAAGAGGATTGGGGTCAACGACGCCATAAACCACTTTTTTAAACGGCAATTCCGCCATCCACTTCGCGCATGAGGGAGTTTTGCCTTCATGAGCGCAGGGCTCAAGGGTCACATACATCGTGGCACCCTTCAAAACTTCACCATTTCCATAGCGAGCCGATTCTCTTTCTAAATTTTTATAAGCATTGAGTTCGGCATGATCTTGCCCATAAGCATGGTGATAACCACGCGAAAGTAACCGGCCTTCACTATCGACAATCACAGCCCCCACAGGTGGGTTCGGCGCTACATAGCCAAGGCCCTTACGCGCCTCTTCGATAGCGAGCTTCATCGCCCCGTATGCGGTGAGCAAATTAACTCCTCCAGGACTTCCAATAATCTTTCATCTCGACTTCATCAAGGCGCGGGTCACGGCTCAACGGCCAGCGCGAATCAATCATCACCGCATATTCACTGGTCTCAGTTTTAGTCGCAATACTCTTTACGGCTTTCGGATGCGGCCCGTGCGGGAAGCCCGCCGGGTGAAAACTAAGCATGCCCGCATGCAAATTGTCGCGACTGAAAAAATCGCCATCGTGATAAAATAAAATTTCATCGTAATCAATATTCTGGTGATAAAACGGCACTCTCAACGCATCACCATCTTTTTCAAGTGGCCGCGGTAAAAACGTACACACCACAAAATCACGGGCAACAAAAGTCGTATGCGCTGACGGCGGCAAATGCGCTCGATGCGACATGAGCGGCATCATATGGTCAGTGTGCAAGGTGAAGGGGAAAAGATCCCCCTTCCATCCCACAACATCGTAAATCGTTTCGTCGTATGAAAATTTTGTTACTTGATCGAGATGCTTCACTAAAATTTCTTTTACTGGCTCGCCGAGATCACGGATCCGCGCTTGCAAACCGGCCAAATCAGGTTTCACAATCGCGTTGATATCATAAACGGCATGGCGACCGGCAATCCCGCGATCCGGCTCTTCGTAATGGCTCGCGCGGTTTTCAACTACGAAGAAATTCGATTTTTCTTTCGGGTTAATCGTGTACACCACACATTTCGGAACATTAATGTACTGCCCGCGCTCATAATTTAACGAACCATACTCAGTAAAAAACTCACCTTTGCCTTTGTGGCAGAAAAACAAAAGATCGCCGTCTGCATTGCGATGGCCTTTTAATTGATCGGGCGCAGTCACATCGACCCACTCCACATTCACAGTCAAAAAATTATTATAAAAAAGTCGCTGCATGCCCGCAGTCTCTGGGCACTTCACCAAATCAAAAAGGCGTGGCTTCAAATTGCCTTCAATGTTTGTCCAACGTGTGCTCGGTTTTTTACGGATCAAATGCGAAACCGGTCCAAAAAAACCTTTTAAGCCCTGCTCCTCTTCATAGCGACCTTCGGGTATGCCTTTGTGGCCCTGACGTGTTGGTTCGCCTTGCGTGTAGTGATGCATAAATTCCTTTCAAGCGGCGCTTAACCGCTACCAGAACTTCGGGACGCGGCTAACACCGCTTTTACAAGTACCCGCGACGACGTTGATCCGCTTCAATCGCATCAAATAGCGCTTGAAAATTAC
>JAYUVI010000371.1:0-4670 GCA_043754135.1 Bdellovibrionales bacterium
CTGATAGCCCACCGCTGACGGGATACGTCCCAAAAGAGCCGACACTTCAGCACCTGCTTGAGTGAAACGAAATATATTATCAACGAACAAAAGAACGTCTTGGCCTTCACGATCACGAAAGTATTCCGCTTGTGTGAGCGCAGTCAAAGCCACTCGTGCACGTGCTCCTGGTGGTTCGTTCATCTGACCAAAAACCAAGGCTGTTTTATTGATAACGCCTGACTCTTTCATTTCACGGTACAAATCGTTACCTTCACGAGTTCTTTCGCCCACACCCGCGAACACCGAATAACCACCATGCTCAGTTGCGATGTTACGAATTAATTCTTGAATCAAAACTGTTTTACCCACACCAGCACCACCGAACAATCCGACCTTACCGCCTTTTGCGTAAGGGGCGAGCAAGTCAATAACCTTAATACCGGTCATCAAAATTTCAGCTTGAATCGATTGATCCTCAAATTTTGGGGCTGGGCGGTGAATCGACCAAAATTCTTTAGCTTTGAGCGGACCAGCTTCGTCAATCGGCTCTCCGATCACGTTCATAATTCGACCCAAAACTTCTTTACCTACAGGCGCCACGATTGTCGTGCCGGTGTCTTCAACCGCCATGCCGCGTACGAGACCGTCAGTAGAATCCATGGCGATTGTACGCACCACTCGATTACCTAAATGCTGGGCCACTTCGAGAACGAGGTTGCCGGCGCGGTCGTCGATTGATGGATTGGTAACTCTTAATGCGTTCAAAACTTGCGGCATATCGCCACCAGTAAATTCAACGTCAACAACGGGACCTAAAACTTGTTTAATTCGACCCTGTACCATAATTACTCCTATGCGCCGCTAACCGCTTCAGCACCTGAACAGATTTCGATGAGTTCTTTGGTGATCGAAGCTTGGCGAACTTTGTTATAAACCAATGTCATTTTCGCGATCATTTCTTTAGCGTTTTTAGTCGCATTTTCCATCGACGACATACGGGCTGCATGCTCAGCCGCTACGCTCTCAGATAAACAACGGTAAACTTGTACAGCAAAATGTTGTGCTAATAGCTCTTCAATAATCTGCTCTGGATCTGGCTCAAAAATATAATCGGCGGAAAATGGATATTTTGCCTCTGCGGCCTCAGTCGATTCACTTGCTAAATCAAGTGGCAGCAGACGTTCGACTACCAATTTTTGCGAAATCGCCGACTTAAATTCGTTGTAGATAAAGCGAACTTCATCGTACTCGCCGCTCATAAAAACAGCCATGCAGGCTTTCGCAATGTCTGACGCCATCTTGTACGAAATTTCACGAGATAAATTGAGCATCACTTGTTTCGCAACAACACCACGACGTTTAAAATAATCTGCCCCTTTGCGGCCGATAAAAATGAAGTTCATTTTTTCGTAAGTGTTTTTATTTTCTTTTAAAAATCTTTCGGTAAAGCGATTGACCGTGTTATTAAAGCCGCCACAAAGACCACGATCTGAAGTCACCACGACAAAGAGAATCTTTTTAGACTCCCCACCAGCGGCTAAAAGCGGATGTTCGACCCTTTGCGTACGTGCAATATTTGAAATCAATTGGCGAATGCGACTCGCGTAAGGGCGCATATTCACAATTTGATCTTGCGCCCTTCGCAACTTGGCCGCCGATACCATTTTCATAGCGCGCGTGATTTGCTGCGTGTTTTTTACGCTTTGGATCTTCGCCCGCATGTCTCTCAAACTTGGCATAAACTACCCTCACGCCTCATTTGATGGTTTAAAAACCGCTGAGAATTCTGTCAGTGCCGCTTTAAGCGACGCTTTCGTGTCGTCTTTAATCGCTTTTTCTTCGGCAATCTTGGTGAGCACGGTCTTATGTTTAAGACCCATGTACTCAACAAATTCTTTTTCAAAGCGTTGAACATCGGACTCTGGGAATTTATCAAGATAACCATTCGTCGCTGCAAAAATCAAAATAACTTGGGCTTCAACGCGATACGGGCTGTATTGAGGTTGTTTCAAAACTTCAACCAGACGACGACCCCGCGCGAGCTGTGCTTGAGTCGCGGCATCAAGGTCAGAGGCAAATGCCGAGAACGCTTCAAGCTCTCTAAACTGCGCCAATTCGAGTTTTAATGAACCGGCGACTTGCTTCATCGCTTTAATTTGAGCCGCACCACCCACACGAGACACAGACTTACCCACATCAACCGCTGGGCGAATACCTTTATAAAATAAATCTGAAACTAGAAAAATCTGACCATCAGTAATCGAAATCACGTTTGTCGGAATATACGCCGACAAATCCCCCGCTTGTGTTTCAATAATGGGAAGAGCTGTCAAAGAACCGCCACCCATTTCATCGCTCATTTTCGCCGCACGCTCAAGAAGACGTGAGTGAAGATAAAACACATCGCCAGGAAACGCTTCACGACCCGGAGGACGACGCAGAAGTAAAGACAACTGTCGATACGCTTGTGCTTGTTTTGTTAAATCGTCAAAAATAATGAGCGCGTGCTTGCCGGTATCTCTAAAATATTCAGCCATTGCTGTCCCGCTAAATGGCGCCAAAAATTGGAGTGGAGCAGGGTCAGAGGCGGTCGCTGAAATCACTGTTGTGTATTCCATTGCTCCCGCTTGACGAAGTTTTTCCACAACCTGGGCCACTGTTGATTGCTTTTGTCCAATCGCGACGTAAAAGCACAAAACATTTTGATCGGCTTGGTTAATAATTGTGTCGATCGCTACTGCTGTTTTACCAGTTTGACGGTCACCAATAATCAACTCACGCTGACCCCGGCCAATCGGGATCAGAGCATCAATAGCTTTAATGCCCGTTTGCAAAGGCTCACCGACTGGTTGACGCTTAATAATGCCGGGAGCTTTAAGATCAACAACGCGATGTTGTTTCGCCAAGATTGGGCCTTTGCCATCAATAGGCATACCCAGTGCGTTCACTACGCGACCGATGATGCCCTCGCCCGTTGGCACCTGTACGATTTTTTTAGTGCGCTTAACTACGTCACCTTCTTTGATGTCGCGATCTTCGCCCAAAATAACCACACCCACGGAGTCCTGCTCGAGGTTCAAAACCATACCAAAAATTTGGTTGGGGAATTCTACTAGCTCACCCGACATAGCGCTGTCTAAACCATAAACTCGCGCCACACCATCACCCACAGAAAGTACTGTGCCCGACTCTGTCACTTCGAGTGATTTCGAGTAATTTTTTATCTGTTCTTTTAGTACACGGCTGATTTCATCAGCGCGAATCGAAAGATCCATTAATTCATTCTCCTGTTTAAATCTTCTTTCATACGTCGTAAATGAGAGGCGAGAGTGTCATCAAAAGTCAGACTACCGACTTGCGCAACTAACCCACCGATAAGGCTCTTGTCTTCTTCAAAATCTAAAATCACCTGCTTTTTCGTAATGCCTGAAATAGTTTGGGTGATTTCATTTTTTTGTTTTTCATTAAGTGCAGAGGCAGACTTCACAACCCCACGCGTGATTTTTTTTTGTTGATCGTCGCAAGCCTGAAAGGCTTGAACCACTTCACCGATCAAACCCAAACGTCCTTTTTTCGCTAGTAAAGCAACAAAGCTACTGAGTTCTTCGGGCGCATTTTTATCTACAAGTGTCTTATTGATGACTTTTTCTTTCTCTGACGCTGGCACAAGCGGAGAAGAAATAAACTGGCCTAAGTTCGCGTCCTTTTGAACGGCAGATTCGAGTGCCTGAAGTTCATTTAAGCAAATATCAGCAGTGCCGTTTTCAGATGCTATATCAAAAAGTGCGACGGCATAGCGATTTGCAACTTCAGAATATTTCATTACACACCCGCCTTAATGTTGCGAATGAACTCTTCGTTCAATGCTTCGCGTGTGTCACTTCCAACATTCTTTTTTAAATTGTCTTGAGCAATTTGTGTTGAATGCTGAATCATTTCCGTGCGCAAATTCAGCTGGGCGCGCATAAGTTCAAACTTCGCCATGCTTTGGCTTTCTTGTTCAAGCCGACTAGCGAGTACACTGGCATCACTTAACATTTTTTGCTTAACCGATAACGCTTCTTTTTTGGCGCCCTCGAGATCGCGATGAGTTGATTCTTCGAGAGTCTTGAGTTGAGTTTGAACATCATGATGAAGTCTCTCGGCCTGAATCTTAGCAGCCTCTGCTCGTTTGCGACTCTGTTCAAATTCTGCATTTTTATCGGCAAAGTGCGCGGCCAAGGGTTTGCGTACGAAATGAATTAATAATCCTACAAACAACGTGAAATTCACCAATTGTGGGATGACTAATTCTTTCCAAGGTATGGCGTGGGGATCATGCAAATTCATTTTATTTTGGCCCCTTATTATTCGCCGCGATTAATTGCATAGAAATGCTGTTTCCAAGTTCTGGCGCTTGCTTAATCAGCTCTTCCCGCGCTTTGTTGTATTCTTCTTGAATTTTCTCGCGGGCTTTATCAACTAAGCCTTTTGCTTTTTCGTGAGCGGCGGAGTGAATCCGCTCTTGTTCTTTTACCGCTTCAGTTCGTGCTTTATCGTAAATCGCTTTTATGTCGGCAGTTAAGCCGCGGGCTTTTCTTTGATAATGGAGTTCAAGCTCGCGAGTTTGGCTAAGTAGTTCTTGGGCCTTTTCTTGATAGCCCTCTGTTTGGCCCTGGCGACCTAAAAATGCTTGAAAATAAGCATCA
>JAYUVI010000372.1:0-2991 GCA_043754135.1 Bdellovibrionales bacterium
AATAGCTTTGGTGATAGCCACGCGCTCAGCGCAAATTGTGCCGCCGTAAGAGACGTTTTCAACATTGCAGCCACTGTAAATTTTGGCGTTTGTCATAAGCACGCTGCAACCCACTTTGACATGGCTGTAGGGTGAGTAGGCGCGCTCCATAGATTTTTTTGCACGTGAGAAAAGTTTAAGAAAAGTTTCATCAGGTTGAGGCGTCCGCTGTGGTTTAGCCTTAGTCGTAAAAATCTTTTTGCTATTCAGTGCACGGCTTTTTTTCTTCATGGTTGCCTACTTCGTTTTTGTGTCTGTGGTGAGCAAGCGACCAGCTTGAATAGCAACGGTACCTGAAATATCTTGCAAGTGATCAAATTCTTCGAGACGGCCTAACCCTTTATTGCCTTTCAATTCAATCGTGAGAACCGGTGTTTTATTGTCGACCCACATGTAGCGACCCAGGCTGCCCACATAATTGCCTAACCCGACCCATGGCAGCGGTTTAAAGCCGGGGTTGTGTACGGCGGGTCCATCGAAATCAAGTACGCCAAGAGGCGTGTGAATTGAAATTATAAAGTCAGGTTTGAACTCCGCTATGTGGCGTACAAGGCATTGGGTTTCAGGTTCGCTCGCAGCACTCAGGCCAGGGTAACGACGAGGATCTTTTTTTGTGACGGACTCCCAATACTTCAGCGCGCCGACCTCCCAATCTTTCGAGGGGAAGTTGCGATTCAAATCCACTTTATTATTGTTGTAACGGGTTTTTGCTTTTAGCCCGTCAGGGTTCACAATCGGCAACACGCGCCAGGTATTGCGTGGTTCGATGGATTGCAAACGGGCCATCCAAGCGCGAGTGACACTGCCAGCGGGGAGTTCATCGCCGTGGATGAGTGAAATAGCTAAAATGCGTTTGCCTTTTTTGTCGGAGCCCGCGCGTTCGTAATGAATGATAGGACTCTTCTCGACGCTCAAGCAATTGTCGTAATGGGCTACGGCTTCGCACGCGGCCGCCACTTGCTTTTTGTCTGTCGGGCCGGGCAGTTGTTGGAGTTGCGCGATACAATAGGCTTTTTCCGCGCTGGGTTGCGCAGTCGCTTCTGCAGTTGGTTCGCTGGTGGCCACGTCAACAGCCGATGTCGGTGTTTGCTTATTTGCATCGGCGCTGTTAGCCACAGCAAAGCCATTGCTTGAAGCGAGGCTAGTTAACAGAGCGAAAAGTGCTGTAAAAATAAAACGAAAAATGTTTTTCATGGTGTTCTTAATATTGTCTGAAAAAGGAGCGGTTGCAGTCAAGTCACTTATAAAGACGTCTAGTTCAAGCCGGCTTAGGCCACTTTAGCGCCGCCAGCTTTGATAACTTCGATGTCTTCTCTGATACGCATTTCTCCCACAGACTCAATAAGCATCGCCATGTTGATGTCGTGGCTTAAAATCTCCCAAAAAGCGTCGCGGCTGATCTTAAGAACTTGTGCCTGTTCGATGGCGTAAATGGTCGCGGTGCGCGGGACATCGGCAATCATCGAGATTTCGCCGAAGAAACCACCCTGTTGAATGCGAGTGATGGGGCGGCCGTTGACACTGACGCCGACCGTACCTCGTAAGAGCAAATAAAAACCATCGCCGTGATCACCCTGTTTGAAAACAATTTGGTCAGGTAGGTAGCTTTCAATTTTACCTTTTTGAATAAAGAGGTGCACCAAGTGTTCGGCCAGATCACGAAAAATAGGTGCTGCCGTAAAAAATTGATTGACCATAATGGCATTGCGAAAACCTGTGAGCTCCCGCACGTATTGTGAATCTTCGGTAATTTTGCGAATCACTTTGGCTGGCATTTCAAGAATAATAGAGCGTTCGATAGTCACGACGTCAGCCATACGTGATGAATCTTCAATCACGGCAATTTCACCAAAAATACTCGAAGGGTGAATTTCGCCCATCAGTTTAACATTGCCTGATGACAACCGACGACGCACTTGTAAAGCGCCGGTGAGTAAAACATAGAGATGTGTGCCCGAATCACCTTGCAATATGACCGGAGAATTTGGTTTGTACTCTTTCACCACACTTTGCTGAATGATGGTGATTAACACATCGGTGTTGAAGTAATTAAAAAGCGGCAATGATTCGAGGGTCGACATAATTTCTTTTTGATTATAGTGCTGTACACGATGCGATTGTCTTCGGCGTAAGTACGCAAGCGCTGTATGCGAGATCGGCAAGAGAAGTGACAGGTGAAACAGGCGTACGGTGTTCGCCACAACAGCGTAAGTAAAGCTAAGTAGTAAACTTAAAGTTAAAAGCGCGGCGGCCCGCTCTTTGAGGGCGGCTGATTTAAGTGTGGACATAAGTTGATCATGCTGGCCGAGTAAGGTGAAAAAGCCTGTGGCTAAAATAATACTCGCCCATAAAATCGCAAAGTGCGTGAAGAAAAAGTATAGATTGTTATCTTTCGTGCGGTCGGTGGGGTTCACGAGCGAAAGCAGCGAGCGGTGGGGTAAATAATTGGAAACTTTATTGAGAGTGTCGTCGTTAAATAAAGAGCGAAGCCAGTGACTGGATTCGCTCTCTTGGTACGGGTTGATAGAAAATAAAAAAAGTAACGTCGCTAAGCTCGTAGATTGTGGTGCGTAAGGCAATTGCGGGATCACCCAATAAAGCGTGGCCACAATTGGAAAGTAGCAGAGCGACGCGGCTAAATGAAAAAGTGTGAGATAAAAGCGATTACTCACTAAGAAAAGCGAGTCTGAGCGAACACGAAAATAAACGGCAAAACCGTTAAAGGCAAACGCGAAATTATAAGCGCGCCCGGTAAGAAAAATAAGTAGAAGAGATTTAAAAATGTTTTTAAGCGAGAGCAGTACAGATGTGCCGACGAAAATAAAAATTAAACCCTCTATGTAAGAGTTATTAATGCGAAAGAAGGGCAGGGTGAATGATTGCCAATTCAAATTTTGCAGACTGAATGCCGCTGCTACAATTGAAAACATGGCGAAAAAATAAAAAACGACG
>JAYUVI010000373.1:0-8223 GCA_043754135.1 Bdellovibrionales bacterium
CTCGATATTTTGCGTCGACTTTCACTCAACGCATTGGAGAAAAACCGCGACAAACTCACCGGCAAATACAATGGCGGTTTGAATGTGCGCACTTTTGTAGTGAATGGCGAATCGGCGATGATTGCCGGCGAAGCGAACTCGGCTGAAATCGTGCAAAAACTGCAGTCGTCACTTAAAAGTGCAGCCCTCGGCGGCGAGGTGAAAACCGGCCAGCCTTTTCCCGCGAGCAAGGCGGGTTACAAAAGCTTCAGTTACACGTTCAAATTGAATCGTCGGGAGAACCGCTAATGGCGTTTGAAGATTTAAAAGATCAGGTGAAAGAACGCTTCACTGAAACCTGGAGCAAAATTCAAGAGACGCCGCTATATAATAGCCTTCGTGAAAAATATGAAACCCTGCCGGTGGGCGGTCAGATTGGCATCATTGTAGGCTCAGCTTTGCTCGTCACGTTTTTTTTATTGTCGATCCCGCTGTCGTATTACTCATCATCGTCTAACCTCGAATCACAATTCAATGATGATCGCTCGCTTTTACGTGGTCTTTTGCGCGCGAGTCGCATCGCCAGTGATTCGGGTTCTATCCCGCACTCTCCGTCTGTGAGTGAGTTGAAAAATCAAATTCAAAACATGATGCAACAGTACACTTTGCTGCCTGAACAACTGGGCCCTATTCTCGATCTCGAGGCGAACGCGCTCAACTTTGGCACTGTGGCGCAAGCGTCGGGTATTCAACAACAGGGCCTGGGCGTAAGTTTGAAAAAATTAAATCTCAAGCAGACCGTCGACATTGGCTTTGACCTGCAACGCATGAACCCGGGTGTGAAAATCGCGGGCATGGAGATCAACGCCAGTTCACCAGACCCTCATTACTTTGATGTGCTCTACAAACTCGTGGTGTTCAGCGTGCCTGAAGCCGAAGGTGGCTCAGCCGCAGCGGGCGCCGCCCCGGGCGGTGGTGGTGCAACTCGTGGTGGTAAACGCCGCGCCACTCCCACAACACGCAATAAGCCTACGCCCGGTGTTGAAGCCGCGGGAGAAGACGAATGAGTCTCGTAGAAAATATCATCTCGCCCATTCGTTATTTATTTAAGCAGCAGAAGAAAGCGATTCTACTCGCCCTGTTTGCGACCGTGATGTTTGTAATAGTGTTTTTCCCTTACGATGATTTGTCCGATCTTATCACTGAGCTCATCGCTGAAAAAAGTCAGAATCAAGTGTTCGTGCAGTTCGATGAGTTGGGCGTTGGGTTTCTGCCACCTTCAATTAAGATGTCGAATGTGGAGGTCGATGCGCAGGTTTTACCTGCCACTTTAAAAGCGGGCACCATGCGACTAGCACCTTCGATAGCGGGTTTTTTAGCGTTCAGCCCGGGCTTCTCTGCCACCATTGAAGATGTGATGAAAGGCGATTTATCGCTCTCTTATCGCGCGGGCAAAAAAGTGAACGAGAATGTTCAATTGCAAAAAATTGATCTGGGTTTAGAGAAAATCGATTTGAAAAGTTTGGCGAATTTTATGAGCTTGCCGGTAAATTTAGGCGGTGTGATATCGGCGCAGTTTGAAGCCCAGATTGATCCTAATTTTGTTGAACAACCCGATGGTGAAGTTCAAATTCGCATTAATAAATTTCATTTAGCTGAGGGCACCGTACCGACGGCGATGGGGCCCATTCTCTTGCCCACCATGGATCTTTCGAATGTCAGCCTCAGAGGGCAAATGCGCGGAGCAGAATTGATGATCGATGACGGCACCATCGGCGGCACTGGTGAGGTGCTCAATGGGCGTTTTAAGGGCAAAGTGGGTCTGCGCCTGATCAAGCAGGGCACCCAAGTTGTGCCAGTGTGGGGTGCTTACGAAATCAAAATTGATCTCAGCCTCGATCGCACAGCCGAAAAAAGTTTCGGCGCTTTCTTGAGCCTTTACGATCGCTACAAATCCTTAACAGGCACAGGTTCGCGCTACGCCCTGCTGTTGAAAGCCCCAAACTCGCAAGCGATCCCCACAGCATCGTCTTACTCCAGCTTTTGACGCACTCACAAAAAGTGCTTGGCAGCTTTATTTTAAGTGTTGAGTCCGCACAGGGCCTACGTTAGAAAATTCTTTCGTTCAATAAACACAAAAGCTTTGGGGGGATTATGTCTGGGGTTAATAAAGTCATCGTATTAGGTCGTTTGGGTGCTGACCCAGAAGTAAAAAACGTTTCATCTAACCAAACTGTGGCCCGCCTGAGTCTCGCCACCAGCGAAAATTGGACAGATCGTGAAGGTCAAAAACAGGAGCGCACAGAATGGCATCGCATCGTCGTATGGGGCAAACTCGCTGAGCTGTGTGGAAAGTATCTGACCAAAGGTCGACAAGTTTATGTTGAAGGTCGCTTGCAAACTCGCTCGTGGGAAGACCCACAAGGGCAAAAAAAATACACAACAGAAATCGTCGCCAACACTGTGCAATTTCTAGGTGGACCAAATGAATCCGCACAAACCACCACGCGTGACAGCCATTCGTCTACACACGAAAACTTTGGGCCAGAACCCTCATTCGATTCAGCTGACGAACTGCCTTTCTAGACTTGGTTTTTAACACGACGAGCCTTATGCTAATTGCATGTTAAGGGCTTGTTTTTTCACAGTTTCATTTCTTTTTTTAGCCGCCTGCTCGCTCTATGAATCGAGCGGGCACAAGGCCATCGAAAAAAATCAAGGTGGCATCGTAACGGCTGGTGGACTAGTGGCTTCTGGCTTTGGCCTTAAGCCTTACAGCTATTACACCTGTGCACGTTCCCTCACTACCCCCGATTTTTTAAAAGAGCCGCTTGAAGTGCTCGAAACACCTTTTGAGCAAGAGAATTTTTCAGTGCTGTTAAATTCGCAATCATCGCCCGGCTGGCTCGCGGTCTATCGCCATCAGAATGAATTCTATGACACCTGTAAGATTTATTTTTTGCAATCTTCAACATCGGCTGAAGAAGTTTACCTCAACGCCGCCCATATCGGGGTGACGCAGCTTAAGAAATTTAACAACGCGGAGTAAGGCTATGTGTATGCGCGCGACGATTTTGACATTATCACTGTTTTTCGTAACCGCGAGTTTCTTGCCGATGACTGCTTTTGCCGCCCAAGTAAAAGCCGCTAACGCCAAAAAAGTTCTGATAGAATTAGAAAATGACAGTTTTAAAGTGGGCGATATTTTAAATATTAAAAACGACAGTGGTAAAGTTGTCGGGATTACGAAAATCACTCGCATCAAAGGCCAACTCGCTGAAGGTCTGTTGAAGGGTAAGGCTACAAAAGGTTTTCAGTTATCTTTAAGACCCCCAAAGTCTAAAACTGCGCAACCAAAATCAAGTGGTAACAGCCAGGCAGCCGCCCAAGAAGATGACGAAGGCAAAAGCGGTGGCGGTGATTCTTCAAGTGATTCATTGAAAATGATGATCGGCGGATTGTTCGGTTATAATAGCTCTAAAATGGACGCGACTTTGCCTTCGACTAATACTGATGTCGCGCTCTCAGGCAGTGGATTTTCCCTCAAAGCTTTGTTAGATGTCCCGTTCTTCTCATGGGCGTCGTTTAGGGGCCTCGCAGGGTTTGAGCAGCTCAATGTCGATGGCGCCAATGAGTGCAGTGGCACTTGTAAAGTTGAAATCACTTACATCACGGCAGATTTTTGGGCGCGCTACATGATCAACATGAACGACGGCCCGATCAAGCCTTGGGTCGGGGCTGGTTTTTCAGTCATGTTCCCAATGTCAAAAGACGCCACAGCCATTGCCGAAAGCTCAATCACCAATACCAACACGTTTTCACTAGGTGGCGGCGTAGACTGGGGATTGCAAAGCGGTTCGTATATCCCATTACAACTCGAATATAATCTTTATCCTTCTACAGACTCGGTCAAAACCACAGCCATCACCTTTCGCGGTGGCTACGCGATGACCTACTAGACTCACAAACGGCACTTCGAATTCCGACAAATAGGGCATGGAAAATGTCGTTAAAATTCATTCGCCCGGCCAGCATCAAAAAAAATTTCAAACGTTCCTCAACGAAGCTAAAAAAGTCGTATTCGGCAAAGATCAAGAACTGAAATTAGCGCTCGCGGCCCTCATCGCCCGCGGACATTTACTTATCGAAGATATACCCGGTATGGGCAAGACCACCTTCGTGACGTGTATTTCGCAATTATTGGGTTTGAAGATGAGCCGCATTCAATTCACCAACGATCTTCTGCCGGCCGATATTTTAGGCGCTAATATTTTCGATCAAAAAACTCAAGAGTTCCGTTTTCTGCAAGGTCCGATTTTTGCTGAAATTGTTTTAGGTGATGAGCTCAACCGCGCTAGCCCCAAATCGCAAAGCGCGTTTCTGCAAGCGATGGAGGAGCGGCATGTCTCGATCGACGGCAAACTTCATAATCTACCCGAAATGTTTTGCATCATTGCGACGCAAAATCCCAACACGCAAATTGGTACATACCCGTTACCCGAGTCACAACTCGATCGTTTTTTGATGCGCCTTTCTCTCGGCTACCCCGATCGCGCCGCCGAAGCTGAATTATTAAAAGGCGGCGACCCACGCCAAAAAATTGCCCAATTGCCTGCGGTGTTTTCCCACTCTGAACTTCGTCGTCTACAAAATGATGTCGCGGCTATTCACGCGAGTTCTGCGTTGATCGATTACACCCAAGATATACTTTCGACTGCGAGGGCAAAAAATTATCCGCTGTCACCCCGAGCGGGTTTACTGCTACTACAAGCCGCGCGCGCGTGGGCCATGCTCGATGCTCGCGACCATGTCATGCCCGAAGATATTCAAGATGTCGCAGGCCCTGTGCTCAGCCATCGTCTACCACACACTCGCACCTCGGCCATATCAGAACTGATTGCTGAAGTGCGAGTGCCATGAAATCTGCAATGAAACGCTTCTTCACTCGTAAGAAACCCCGTGAACGGATTTACTGCTTTCCTAACGGGTTTGGTTTCACCGGCTTCGCGGTTTTTCTAATCATGCTCGCGGCTGGCGGCACCTATCAAAATAATCTCGTATTTATGATGGCATTTTTGTATCTAAGCTTGGGCCTCGTGGCCATTTTACAGACGGCGCGCACCATACGTGATGTCCATGTGACGCAGATTCATGTGGCAGGTGGATTCCCCAATCAAGAAGTCGACCTAATGGTTCTTGTTAAAAACCCCACTGGCGAATTGAAATTACAAATAGAACTCCGTTTGCATTTTCTCAAACAGAAAATAAAATTGGTTGCGAGTGAAGTCGCGCCTCATAGTTATATACAACTCACTGGCCGACTTAAATTACCCGCTCATCGCGGCCTCTATAAAACTTCACGCGTAGGATTGTATACGAGATTCCCATATTCATTGTTTACCGCTTGGAAGTATTCACCAATTCAACCTGAAATTGTTGTCTACCCAACACCGCTCGGCCAAGAATTGGCTGACGCTCACAATATTGCGAGGGGCGAGGATTTTTCGGGTCACAAAAAGTACGAGCCCGGCGACTCACCTAATCGCATGGATTGGAAGCTTCTTGCCCGTAAAGGCGAACACTTTGTGCGTGAATTTCGCGATGGTGGTCAACATGAAGTGCAAATCACTTGGTCGAACACCCAAGAGCTCGAGCTCGAGGCGCGATTATCGCAACTCAGCCGTTGGATACTTTCAGCTGAAAACTACTCTTATAAGTATGACGTCCTTTTGCCAGGCTTTCACTCAGGCGCGGGGCAAGGCGTGCAGCACTTTAAGACCTGTATGGAGGCGCTCTCGCGAATTAACTGATGCGCCATTCGATATTTTTCGTACTTTATTTTTTTGCAGCTCTACCCCATGTGTTTGAAACACCGCTGTGGGTATTTGCCGTCGCCATCGTAATTGCCACACATGCATACTTGGCTCTCAGCGGTCGCACAAAATTACTTAATAGTAAAGTGACGGGCGCTATTAGCCTGGCGGCGCTGGGTTATGTCTACTACCAATTCAAAACGGTTTTGGGTGTCGAGCCCGCAACGGCGCTCCTGCTTATACTCGCCGCTTTGAAACTTGAAGAACTACGCACCGAGCGCGACGGTTACATATTTTTGTTTTTACTAACATTGATCGTCATGTACTATTTGCTCTTCTCACAAACTCTGCTCTCAACACTCTATATGCTGGTGATGTGCATAGCCATTACCGTCGGGTTTATCGCTTTCAATACGCCTCGGCAGCATTTTAAAAAAATCATGCAGTCGAGCCCGAAGCTTGTTGGTAAAGACTTGCTCATTAGCTTACCTATATTTTTTGTGATGTTTTTTAGCTTCCCGCGCTTTGCATCACCTTGGGCGTCGTTCATAAACGACCCGCGCGCACAAGTGGGTTTTGCTGAAGACCTTGAGCCCGGTGAAATGGCTGAGCTGGCACAATCGAAAGAACCCGCATTTTTTGTAACGTTTCAGAAAAATAAAATACCGCCGATAAATCAGCTCTATTGGCGCGGAGTCACGCTCGAAGTCACCGACGGCTGGCGCTGGATGCAAAGAACCGATCAACAAATGACTCCGGTGGCTCGATTGGCGCCGGGTCAAGAACCGCCAGACGACACGCATACACTTTTATATCGCATTCAAATTCAACCACGTTATAACAAACAGCTTTTTAGTTTAGAATCCACCTCGCGAATGCAGTGGTCTGAGTCGCAGATGTATAACCCAATTCGTCGCCGTGACGACATTTCGTTTAAGTCCGATTACCCAGTAGTGACACGCCTGCAATATGAAGGGTGGGCCGCGCTTCAAGATAATATTCCAGAAGAGCTATCCAAAGACGAGCAAACCGATTTTTTAAAAGTGCCACAGCCATCTGAAAAAATGGCTGAGCTTGTAGCCCGCTTTCGGGAGCAAAGTAAAAACCCGAAGATGTTAGCCGATATGGCGCTCAACTATTTTGCCGAAAACGGATTTCAATATTCACTTTCAACACCTCAAATGAAAACCGTCGACGATTTTATGTTCGATAAAAAAGTAGGGTTTTGCGAGCACTTTGCCTCGGCGTTTGCATTAATTATGCGATGGGCGGGTGTGCCCTCAAGAGTTATTTTTGGTTTTCAAGGTGGTGAGCTGAATGAGTTTGCAGACTTTATATTGGTGCGCGATCAACACGCGCATGCTTGGACAGAAATTTATAATGGTAAGACGTGGTTGCGAGTTGACCCCACTTCGGCGGTGAACTCGGTGCGGCTAAGCCTTGGTAGCCTTGATCAAGCTTTACCAGGTGAAACTGGCCACGGCACGGGCGCCGTTTGGTACTACATCGCACGATCGCAAATGATAATGGGAGCGCTCGAGCAGAAGTACAATCAGTTTTTAATGAACTATAACTTTGATGCCCAAGAAGATATTTTTAATTGGGCATTTAATATTAAAGCCAAAAGATGGCTCATGTTTTTAGCCACGCTAATGTCGGTGGCTGTATTGTTCTTCGTAATGCAACGATTGCAGAGCCGGCGCTCTATGGGCGACCCCGTACGACTCGTTTATGATTCGCTTCAACTCGATTTAAGCACCTTGGGAGTTCTCGTCAGACCCAGCGATGGTCCTCGCACCTTGCTTAATAAGGCGATAGCGCACTGGCCTGATGCCGCGACTGAATTGCGCGCAGTTTTTGGTTTTTATATTAGCTATAAATATGAAACGATATCTCCATCTAACCGTTATAAAAATACTTCTGCAACAGATTCAGTGGATGCGCCGAAGACCGTCGCGTTTCCACCAACGCAAGCCGCGCGCATACTCAAAAATTCGTGGCTAAAAGCTAAGCCGAAGTTAGTCCGACAAAAAACGGCCTAAGGTTTCAACGCTACTCAACGCTAAAAATACGGTTTAGGTTTTTTAGCAATATCGGCTTCATAGTCATCTAAAATAAGCTGCAAAGTTTCACCGGCATATCGGCGAATTTTATCCCACTCAGGGTGATCGATGATGTGGAGTTGTTGGCCTTGATAATCCTGAATCTTACTCAATATCGGATCATCTTTCTCATTGAACGCTTCGACCATATAATAAAGCTTATACAACCTTTCAACATAGACCTTTGATAAATATTGACGAGTTTTACCTTCTTTTAGTTCGCGATCTAAATTTTCCATATAACTTTCTATAGAAAAACACCATTCCTCGTGCCATTGCATTTCCGGTCCTTCGGCTCGGCACCAGACTCTCATTTGATAGTTTTTATT
>JAYUVI010000374.1:0-3064 GCA_043754135.1 Bdellovibrionales bacterium
GCGCGCGTTTACCAGAAAGAATTTTTGATAGAGTTGAAGAGTGTAGGCCTAAGTGGGTAGCAAATAAACGGATAGAATAGCGACCGTTCTCGCTCAAACGTCGGCTGAACTCTTCCTGCAGCTTCAAGCGGAATTCAATATTGCTTTCGGCACAAGCTTTTTGCATGAACGACGATGTACCAGGCTTTTGCCGCAGGGCGCCAGTTTTTTTGAAAATAATTAGCAAATGCCTTCATATGGAAAAAAACTTCAAAAGTGTTCAGAGCCTGAACACTCTCAAATCTAATTTATTCGCACTTGTAGCCAGCACCTTCGAGTGTGCTTTGCACGCGTGCCGCGACGTCATCACAATGTTTTGAATTAGGCAATCCAGTGGCGATCTCTTTGGTATCGCCATCTTTTGTATATTGCACTTTGCAGCCTTCACCCGTTTGTGTGATCTCAATTTCGCGTTTTACATCGTTGAAAACACAAGCTGTCGTCTTGCTATCACCAGTGACTTTTGCTGCAACGGCTTGAACTTTTTCTTTAGCGGTTTCTTTAACCTTTACTGCCGCCGCTTCCGTTTTGCTGGGGGCCGCTTTGGTTGCAGAGTTGTTTTTTACGTCGCTAGTTTTTGCGGCTTCGCTAGTTTTTGCGGCTTCGCCGTCTTTCTGTGCGCTCGAGCAGCCGATGAAAACAAGAGAGACCAATGCTATTGTAATTTTCTTCATAAATACTCCTATTGAAATGCTTTAAATTTTAAAAAGCGAATGGGTGGGTGAAGCGAAAGTGAGATTAAAAATCTACTTAATTTCGCGATGAACTGTGTGTTTACGTAAATTGGGATTGTACTTTTTCTTTTCAAGACGCTCAGGGTGCGTTTGTGTGTTCTTCTTAGTGGTGTAGCGAGAAACAGGTTTGCCAGCCGCACGTGCTTCTGTGCACTCAAGAGTTATAATACGAACCTTACCTTTTTTTGCCATTGCATAGTCCTTGTGGTCAGAATCATTACGTTAATCGAATTTTGAAGGGTTTTAATACCTTAAGGCGTCATAGAGCTCAAGCTTAAAAATTTCGGGGAGTGATTAAACCTCATCCCCGAGCCAGCTGCATTTCACTTAGGTACTGCTTGATGGTTTTTTCGAAGCCCATATAAAGCGATTCTGCGATCAGGGCGTGGCCTATGGAGCACTCAACGATTTGCGGCACCTGTTTCAATAGATATCTCACGTTTTGCAAACTCAGGTCATGGCCAGCGTTGATACCAATCCCTAAAGCGCTAATGATATTCGTTACTTCGGCATAACGAGACGTCGTGCGTGCTCGCTGAGCGGTGTTGTAGTCGGTGGCGAAGCGTTCGGTGTAAAGTTCTACCCGATCAGGGCGCAGTCGAGCGAGGGCCTGGGTGTCTGCATCACTCCAGGCGAAAACATCGATAAAGAGGGCGCTTCGCACTTTCATTTGCCGCAATTCTGCGAGCACATTTTTTAAGAATGTGGAGGTTTGTGACACTTTCCACCCCGCATTTGAAGTGATCACATTTGGGGGGTCGGGCACCAGGGTGGCCTGGTCGGGGCGTACCTCTTGAATCAAATTGAGAAAATCTTGGCTGGGGTAGCCCTCAATATTGAACTCTATTTTTTTATTTTTCGGGCGTTGGGCGTTGGTTTTTTTGAGAAGTGCTTGCAGGTCATAAACATCGGTTTTGCGA
The DNA here is from genome assembly GCA_043754135.1 of Bdellovibrionales bacterium. Lineage (GTDB taxonomy): Bacteria > Bdellovibrionota > Bdellovibrionia > Bdellovibrionales > UBA1609 > RBG-16-40-8. The sequence goes on from JAYUVI010000374.1 coordinate 1,694, forward strand.
ATGTGGCGTTCATCTGGTCGCGGGTGAACAGTGATGCCCTCGGCACCAAAGCGCATAATATCTACCGCACACTGAACCACATTCGGTACCGTGCCCCCGCGGGAATTACGGAGAGTCGCGATTTTATTGATGTTAACGCTGAGGTGGCACTTGGGTTGTGGGGAGCGAGTCCTCGCGGTCATCTTTTTCGCAAGTTTTTTTTTAGACTTTTTCATTGGGTTTTTGCTCAGGTTTTTTATCCGGTCTTTTCTCATGCGGGGAATTTAAACCTCAGCTGTACAGGCATCAAGTGCTAAGTCGAGATCTCCGATAAGAGAGTTATGCAAACCAAGCAGGCGAAAGTTTTATGGCAGGGTCGAGAAGAGGTCACCATTGATGTTCAGCTCGATCAAAACGACGGGCTGGTTCAAGCTCGTCTTTCGGGAGTCGGCGGACCACAGTTTTTAAATTTGCTGAAGACGTATCGCGAGTCGCAGCTGGCGCCGGCGGTGAAACAGAAAACAGCGCTTAAGGCTTTGCCTTTGCCTGAAGGCACTTCAATCGAGGCGATCTGTTTGCGTGAAGCTTTGTTGAAATTAAAAGGGGAGTGGAATTACCCCTATACCGAAGAAGAACTATGTCACTGCCGAGCGGTCCCTACCGCGGTAGTCGATCAAGCCATTTGCACCGGAGCCCATACTACACGCCAAGTGAGTGAGCGCACCTCAGCCAGTACGGCTTGCGGTACCTGTCGCCCTGATGTCGAGGCCATTTTAAAATTTCGTTTAGGGAAGTAAATCTACAGACAACTCGCGCGCTTCATGGTGACGTTGGCCGTGAATTCAACAAGATATTGCATATAATTTATGCCGACTCTTTTACGCGCCTTAGGCCATCTAAAATAAATAATCTCACCAAAACTTGATATGGCAGGTTTAATTTCTCAGCCACTTGCTTGAGATCTTTTATAACCGATTCTTCAAGAGCAACACTTGTTGGCTTACGGCGGCCTTTGACTCTCTTCATGGCTTCGAGAATTTTATTAGCGTCGAGTAAAGAGGTTTCTTCATATTCTTTTTTGGATTTTACGTAATAGTTCTTCATAAGATTTTCTCTCCTTTTTGTTGGCAGGTCTAGCGCTAATCGGTCTAATTAGACCTTCACGAAGGGTGAACACGACCTGCAAAAATCGACCACTAAAAGTGGTTCCTGAAATACCTAACCTTTGTTCTGCATGAAGCGGTTGAATCTGAATGCCCAAAGGCAATGCAGAACCAGAATAAAACACTTCTTCAATTTCACTCATCTGAACATTGTGTTTGAGCAAATTCTTTGAAACATTGCCTCGATCCCACTGAAACTCAAAGCTTTCAGATTCAAGTAGCCAATGCA
>JAYUVI010000375.1:0-4703 GCA_043754135.1 Bdellovibrionales bacterium
ACTTACGCGAGACTTTAACTTCTTTTATGCGCAAATCATTTTCAGCCGTACGCAAAACTTTTTCGAGATCCACGCTCCAAATAAACCGGCCGCGGAGTGAACTAAGTCTTTGCTCGAGTGAGTCTTTGATTTTCTCGAAGACAAAAGTGTTTGTCGCTTTATTAGACAGCGCGATTTCGACGTCGGTTACACGAAATAGTGGGCCTGTCATAAAAACATATATGCCCGAGACTGCCGCAAGAATGATGATCGTTGAAATCGATATTTTCAGGAAAATTTTGAATTTTCTCAATTTAATCCTCGGTTAAATTTAATCATTTTGATTCTCGCTTGAGTTTTCTCACTTCACTCCCAAGTAATCGAGACTCGCGGTCTCGACAAGTTTTTCAATCACATCGTTAAAACTTAAACCCGAATGTTTCGCCGATTTGGGGAGAAGCGAAGTTGGCGTGCAACCTGGCAACGTGTTGATGTCGATAATGTACGGCGTGCCGTCGTTGGCACCTGGTGCGAGTTCGACGCGAAAGTCGATACGCGCGTAGGTGCGCAATCGGCACACGTTGAACGCTCGCAGCGCCAAATCTTTCGCGCGTTGCAAAGTTTTTTCAGAAAGTCGCGCCGGCATAATGTATTCGGTGCGGCCAGCTGTGTACTTATTTTTGTAATCATAAAAATCAACCTTCGGCACGATTTCGATGGGCTCAAGAATTTGCCCGTCAAAAATGGGAATGGTGAGCTCCATGCCCGCAATAAATTTTTCGATAATCAAAAATGAATCGTGCTGAGCTGCATACTTCATAGCGGGGATAAAATCTCTTCGTTCTTTGACGATGGTAACACCAACGCTTGAGCCTTCACGCGCCGGTTTCACTACCACAGGCAGTGGGAGTTCAAGTTTGAACTGCGCGATTTGTGCGTCAATTGCCGTGTCTCCACTTTTTGCGACGAGATTGCGCTCAAGTGTGAGCGTTTGATATTTCGGCGTGGGGATATCATTGTCACTCAGCATTTGTGCGGCGACAATTTTATCCATGCAAAGGGCAGAACCGAGCACGCCACTCCCCGAGTAACGAATTTTAAGATACTCGCAAATACTTTGCACGATGCCGTCTTCGGCGTACTTGCCGTGAAGCGCAATCAACGCCACTTCGGGATTAAATTTCTTTTTGCACGCGACTATTTTTTCAAGAAAGTCTTCGCCGCAATCAATCACTTCGTAGGGGTAACCTAATTCTTTCAGCGCCTGTTCAAAACCTGCGCCGGTCGATAAACTCACTTCGCGCTCAGCGCTCATCCCGCCTCTCAATAATACGACTCGCGTTTTTTTCACACATCACCCGTTTCAACATATCAATCTTCAACTCGCCCACACATTCTGTACGTGTGGTACGTCGTAACAAAGCGTATCCCCATCTCTGATGCCGGTCAATTCCCCGACTTCTTACACTTTCGCACAGCATCTTCGCCAGACTTTTCGTTTGACCCCCGACCATCGGTCGCATATTGTGCGGCTTGATGGCAATACTCAGTGTAAAAGCGCAGTCGAAAACCCAGGGCAGAACCAGCAGTTTCTCCCCGAGCAAATATTTGCACCCAACAGCCCATGGTGGCGAGCTCCGTCGCCGGCGCTCTGGGAGGAGATCGCGACCTATCTCCACACACTTCTCCATGCATCTCGTATTGCGCTCAACTCTAGCGAAAGGGATTTGGTCATTTGTTCGTGGCGGGAATCGCACTACCATTCTCAATTTGATGGCGAAACACGCGCTCGCGAGTGGCGTACAAATTCTCTCGAGCGGCAACGCCGGTAACCACCTCCACCTGCACGTAAAAGTAGGCAGCCGCCGTGAATACAATCACTTCGTACGCGCACTGGCGGGAGACATTGCACTTCAAATGCGGAAAATTATCGGCAGAGACGGCACCATGCTACCTGCCAAAAATTTTTGGGATCGTCGGCCATTTTCAACTATCGTCGCAACCGCAAAATACATCGCCACGCTCACCGACTATATTAAAGTGAATAGCCTCGAAGGCAGCGGTATAACGCGAGCATTTGCTCGCATCGTAGTCGACAAATGGCGCCGAGGGATTTGGCATGAACGCGAAGAAGACAGCCCCGAGTGGGTCGCCCGTTTCGGCTGAATCACGGGAGCGCCTAAGCATGACTCAATACACGCGAGAGTTAGCGTATAACTCGATAAGCGCGCCGATAAAAAAATTTTAACAGGGCAGATCAATCGCCAATAAAAACCACTTCGGGTTTGAGTTGCACGCCAGTTTTAGAAAAAACTGTGGAGCGTACATGTTCAATTATCTCGCGAATATCTTTCGCCGTTGCGCCTTGATCGTTCACAACAAAATTCGCGTGTTTGGTCGACACACTCGCGCCGCCGATCCGGTAACCTTTTAAACCACATGACTCTATCAACTGCGCCGATTTGTGCCCGGCTGGATTACGAAATACCGAACCACAATTAGGTAAATCGAGAGGCTGCGTCGCCACTCGCTTACGAGTTTGTTCACGCACACCATTTGAGACTTGAGCATCGGGCGTATTGGCGCACGCCAAAGTCACATGAGTAATAATGCCCGGTTGCCAGCCTGAACTGTGACGATACTCCCAACGAATATCGCGACCGAGAATTTCATGTTCAGAAAACTCACCCGTCACCTCATCAATTCGCAACACCGTCACACGCTTCACGATTTCGCAAAACTCGCGCGGCGTACGCTGCTCACCAATGCCGGCATTCATCACTACACCCGCACCGATATCACCAGGTATGCCCGTAATAAATACGGCCGGCGCCAAACGATTCTGTAAAAAAATCTTCGCTATATCAGATTTGGGCGTGCCGGCGAGACAGCGAATTTGAATTTCGCCTGCCGCCGGAGTGGATAAATCGGGTGCTGACGTCGCTGCCGTTTCGGGAATTCGCGAATCAACGGAGCTCAGCCCAGTCGCAGTAGTCGATGAATCACCAGCGCCACTCAAAACCTGCGTCGACACAATGCCCTTCATGTGGTGAAGACAAATTGTCAAACCCACAAGCAAACCGTCGGCGATCAAAACATTCGAACCACCGCTGATGACATGAACACGATGTCGATTCTGCCAAGCCCAGTGCCAACACTCACGCAATTCTTCAGGAGTGCGAGGCGCTGCAAAAAACTGTGCCACTCCGCCAGCTTTCAGCCAGTTCAATTCTTTCAGCGAAATGTTTTCTTCAATTTGCATGGGTCCACCTCATTACCAACCGTAGCAGCGCAAACCAGCCTAACGCTTGGCTCGCAACGCCAGTTCTTCGCCGATTTTGTAGACATCGCCTGCACCGAGCGTAAGAAAAATATCGTCAGACTTTAAAACTTTCACAAGCTCAGCGCGAGCTTGATCGCGCGAATCAAAGTACTCAGCATTTGGCTGAGTAATTTCAGCGGCCAATTTTTTCGCGTTTACGCCGGTGATAGGCGCTTCGCCTGCACCATAAATATCAAGCAGAAACACAAGATCAGCCTGCCCAAAACATTTAGTAAAATCACTCCAACAAGCTTCAGTTCGCGAGTAGCGATGTGGCTGAAACAAAACCACCAATCGCCGCGCCGGATATTTTTCTTTAAACGCCGCGAGTACCGCTGTCACCTCGGTGGGGTGATGACCGTAATCATCGTAATAATCTATACCGTGCACGGTCGCCTTTTTTTGAAAACGACGATCGACGCCTTCATAAACCTCGACGCCGCTCAAACATTGAGCGAATGGCAAACCCGCAATGTGCGCCGAAAGCATCGCCGCCAAAGCATTCAAAGCATTGTGACGACCAGGCACTTGCAAGGTGAACTCTCCCAGCTCTTCAATTTTCTCTGCGGGCTTATCGCCAGTTTTTTCAATGCCACGTTTAAAAACCGTGTATCGCGACACTTCACCTTTTAAATAATAATCATTCGCAGGGTCAAACCCGTAAGTGACCAACCGTTTCGGGAAGTCTTTAAATATTCGCTGCACGCGTTCGTCATCGCCACAAACCACCGCGACTCCGTAAAATGGAATGCGCATGGCGAACTCATAAAACGCGTTCTCTAAATTTTTCATCGAGCCGAAATGATCGAGGTGATCATTGTCGATGTTTGTAATGACTGCGATTTCAGGCGACAACCGATTGAAACTGCCGTCACTCTCGTCGGCTTCAGCAATCACCCAATCACCCGTACCTAATTTGGCAGTCGACTTGATTAAATCCAATCGGCCACCCACTACAATTGTCGGGTCAAGGCGCGCGTGCATAAAAACTGTGGCCGTCATGCTCGTTGTCGTTGTTTTGCCGTGTGAGCCTGCCACCGCTACACCTCGACGCAAGCGCATGATCTCAGCCAATGCTTCAGCTCGCGGGATAAGCGGAACCCCGCGCTTCTTAGCCGCGCGAAACTCAATGTTATCAGGCTTTACTGCTGACGAATAAACCGCCACATCGACGTGCTCTAAGTTTTCATCGCGATGACCAATTTGAATCGGGATGCCAATCTCGCGTAAACGCAAAGTCTGCTGGTTTTCACTCAAGTCACTACCCTTCACCTGCACACCCATGTTGTGCAAGAGCTCGGCTAAACCACACATGCCAATTCCGCCGATACCGATAAAGTGAACTCGCGCTTTAGCTAAACGAACTGTGTCCTTCATAAATTCAACTGGCCTCTCATAACTG
>JAYUVI010000376.1:0-2355 GCA_043754135.1 Bdellovibrionales bacterium
AATAAAAACACCGTGCCGAATGAAAAACGTTCACCTTTTGTGACCTCAGGTTTACGCATCGGCACACCAGCACTGACGACTCGTGGAATGAAAGAAAACGAAATCAAACTCATCGCTGGTTGGATTTGCGATGTTCTCGACGATCACAAAAACGAAGGCAGCTTGAAAAAAATTAAACAACAAGTGCATGAGTTATGCGAAAAATTCCCGATCTACGCCGGTTGAGGCTGGTTATTTCATACTTATCGCCGAGCCCAGCATATTCACTTTGGCTGAGCTCATCGCTTTTAGTGGGACTGAGCGCATGCTTAATAGTTTTACTATTAGGCTGTAGCCATTTAAGCACTCCCGAGTACGCTTCTAACGGTGGCGACTATGAATCGAACGTGGGTGAGTACCAAGCGCAAGGTGCGCCTCTCGCTGAGCCACCTAATGATCAGCCTGAAGGTTATGCGCCCGGCGAAGTGTATGAGTCTGCTGGCGTTCTCAAACTCGATCGTTCGCGCATACCAAAAGAAGCTTTTAAACTGCATTGGCCGATTTCTGAAGAGAGTCTGACGAATGGCCAACTTGTGATCTTTAGAGCGTTTAAAAACATGGGGAACGCACATTTAGGTCTTGATTTGGCGGGGCCTACTGGCACTCCTATTTACGCCGCTCATTCGGGTATTATTATTTTTTCTGGTACAAAGTTTCGCGGTTTCGGCAAAATGATCATTCTTGAATACGACAATAAGTTTGCGACTCTGTATGGTCACATGAGTCAGCTAAAAGTTAAAACTGGCCAGTGGGTACCCGCCGGTCACATGATTGGCCTTATGGGCCGCACAGGCGGGCGAAAGGTGACAGGCCCGCACCTACATTTTGAAGTGATGAAAGACAAAATACCAGTAGACCCCCTGCCCCTCCTGCCGCCCCTTGCGTTGCCGACGCAACCCTATCAGCGACGCAACTAAGTCATAAAAATTGACGCGACTTAAAAGTTATAAAGACGACCGACGCCGATTAATTAGACTCGTCAACTCTCACTGGAGCGAGCCAAACCAACTCGATTATTGACGCTCTATCACAGCGAAGATTGTCGCTTTTGACGTTGGCCCACTGAAGTCTTTTCATTTAAGTTGCAAACATCACAGGCCCTTGGCTTTCGCCCGCGCTTTTCAGTAGTTATCGCTGACATAGACGGACAAGAGGGGGACTCGTGTCACTGTCGCAAAATTATTTCTGTCGTTTATTCGGAGTCACATTTTTTTTTATCGTCGCGATGATTGGGTTGACCGGCTGCTCAAATCCAAAGCGCCAACCGCCATTTGAAGTTCGCACCAAACTGATGGGTAACCCCATGAACCTAATAAAAGACACGAGTCTTAACGCGACCGTGCCTGAGGGCTATTTTCACACTGGTGAAACCGTTTATTTATACAGTGCGAGTCAGTTCACTGAAAAGGTGGCTTATCGACACTACTTTGGCGGTCAAAAACGAAATCTTGAGCGAGAAAACGCTTCGGCTAAATCGAACGACAACACTTTTGATATATTGCCTTATAACGTTGAAGTGTCCGATGAAACATTAGTGCTCTCTTACCGAAGCCGAAAAGAAAGGGTGAAGTTAAAACTCAACACTCAGCTACAAGTCATCGAAATTCATGATGCTCGCAGTGTAGATATCGGTGAAATTTTGCACGTGAGTGTGTCACACGACCAGCGTTCCATTAGTTTTTTATTTAAGTTCGGACATGAAGAAAATGAAGACGTACGCTTACTGGCTGTTTACTTTACCAAAAATTTTGAACCGCAGGCTGCAGCTCGAACCAACTCCGATTATTTTTACATCACCGGCCCAGGAGTAAAAGTTCCATGGGATAAATCTAAACCCATTACGGTTTCACTCTTGGGCGATAAAGCGGCCAATGAACAGACGCGTCTGCTTAAACAAATACAAAAATGGCAAACCGTTTTGGCAAGCACTGGCGTCAACTTTAAGGGCGAAGTGATCACTGATCGACAAAGAATGAAACCTTTTAGTGACCTCAACCAACACGGTCTTTACTTTGTTGACGATTACATGCGCGAAGTCGACGAACGGTACGGCAACTACGGAGTGACCCTGCCCATTATTGATTACAATGGCCCAACCATTATCGACGCCGACATCTTTATTTTAACCAGCGAATTTGCTAAGCATGCGCCCTACAACTCCCACCAAATGCGGGAGCGTTTCCCGATCACCGTGGCCCACGAAATGGGGCACTTTTTAGGTTTAGATCATCAGTTCACCGAAGGCATAAAAAGCATAATGTCGTACAGCTTCGACACCCAAGAACTCACCGACTACGACACTCGAGCTATCCGAGC
>JAYUVI010000377.1:0-2827 GCA_043754135.1 Bdellovibrionales bacterium
ATGGGCGTCATCACCTAAGGTAAGAGCCGTGTGCATTAAATGTGCTCGCACGGATCCGTGGAGGGGGTGTTCAGTAATGGGCATCTCTACTCCGACTAGCGAATTATATGCCAAGGCCAATGCTGCATCGCCGCTACCGGAAGTGTGTCCGCACCTTAGTCCGCACCTTAGTCCAGTTCATTTCATAGCGCGACATACCGATAGACCAAGTGATGAGCACCAATATGTTTGTGGTCTACATTCTGGCTATCACGTACGGCATGACGCTGTTTTATGCCAAATTACGCGAACATTTTAATCCGTTAGATGCATTTAAAGAAAAAGTGGTGCACCTCGAAGAGCGGGTGAAAGAAGAACGCGTTAAGCACCTGATCACGAGTTATGAATTTCAAGAATTTCGTGGCTACGTCGCGACGATTTTACCCGAGGCTATAAAAGAAAAAGATGGTCCGGTGAAAGATTCTGAAAAGAGTTACCCACTCCGTTCGTTAGCCAGTGTGGTGCAGTCGCAAACCAATGAAAATCTCGCGCTCGCTCGTGCGAAGATTGTATTCGAAGAAGCTAAGTCGCTCTTTCGTCAAAAAAAATACGAAGAAGCCACCACGAGTTTCGAAATTTTGTTAAAGAAACACCCGTACTCGGCACATATTCCAGAAGCCATGTTTTTGTTGGTGGAGTCGAACTATATGCTCCGCCGTTACGATCAGTGTGTCGATTTTGCCAATAAAATGCTCGATGTTTACCCCGAAAGCGAACTTACGGGTTACGCGCTCATTCGGTTAGGCAAAGTTTATGAATTCCAAGATCGTCATGAAGACGCCATCGATATTTATAAGACGGTGATCAAGGCTTTCCCGAATCGTGAGCTGGCCAGCATCGCCGGTGCGCAACTGCGCGCGGTTCAATTATGATCAAACGCTTTTGCAAAATTATGATTATTATCTTGATTCTCACAGTGAACGTTCGCGTGAAAGCGCTGAGTGTAAACGTGCCACATAAATGTAATTTGACAGAGAAAGCGGGAGAGTCCGCAAGTCATGGCGCGAAGAACACCCGCGAAGATTTGACCACAGCGTGTGCGGTTCATAGTCAGGACGGTATCGACAAGATGAAGATGGCGTCGGCCGAAGTGCACATGTCAATTGGCGCCTCAGTGCTACGCGAGACGGGCAGTGAAATAAAAGTCGTGCGCGGACTCGTGCGTGTAGCTGCAAAAAATGCCACACGTGTAAAAACTTTGTACGGAGAAATTTTTTTAGCTGATGGCGAAGTGCTGATCGAAGCTGTTGATTCGCTCGTAAAATTTACGAATCTCTCGAGTGAAAGTTTGAAATATACTCCACTGGGCGAAAAGATGAGCCACGATTTGCCGGTGGGCTTTGCGACTTACTATGCGCAGGTGACAACTTCAGGAGTAGCCGACACCGGTTATCCGCACCCAGCCGAAATCGAACCGCTGATCAGATCATGGAGCAAACTTTACCCGCGATCTGAAAAAAAGCAGCTCGTGCATGCCATAAAAGATTTCATGGTTTCATGGAAGGGCGCCACCGAAATGGTGGGGTCATGGTATCTCGATACCGTCGAGCGCGAAATCGCTTCACAACAAGCTGAAGAAGATCGCATCGCTCGACTAAAGGCCAAGCGCGACGCCGAAAATCTCAAGATGCGGGACATGTTTCGTCAACGCGTTTTCGAAGAGTGATCATTCTAGACGTTTAGCCGAGCCACTTTTGCGACAACTCCCTATACAATAGAAGCAGTGAGAGGGGGCATGTTATGTCATCAGTCGGCTCAAGTTCAGGTTCAAATGGTAGCGGCCAAAACGACGAAGTTCGTCGCTTGCGCGAAGATTATCGCAAGAAAGAAGCCGAGCTTGTGAAAAAACATGCCAAAGAAGTGAATGATTTAAACGCGCGACACATTGAAGACATTGATAATAAAGAAAAATCACAAACACAAATGTTGGGGCAAGCCCGTGAAAAATCGATGGACTCGCTTACGCAAAAAGATGTGAAATACAGACGTGAGATGGAGGATATGCGCCAAACTCACAACAAACAGCTTGAAAAATTAATGCAAGACAATCAGGTGAAAGTTGAACAGCAACGCAAAACGTCTGAGTCTGAGGTCAAGCAAGCGAATTTAGGTAAAACTGATCGTGTTCAAGAGTTGAATAGTCGTTATGAGCAGCAGCACGCTGCTGAGTCGCAGAAATTCACTGAGACATTGCAAGATTTTCGTCAAAGCCAAAAGTCGAATATGAATCGTGAGCGCGAGCAGTTGAATGAGCAGCACGAAAAACAAATGACTGCTGTTATAGACGACAAAAATCAAACCGTCTCTGAGTTAGGTAGTGAACTGCGTAAGACTCGTCAGTCGACGACGCAACAATTGAAGTCACAAGATGTTCGACACATGCAAGATAAAATGAAAATGTCCGATAAACATATGGATATTCTGCGCAATGAAAATGAGCAGCATGTCGCGTTTCAGCGTGAAAACAAAGAAGGTTTTGATCAAAGTTTAGAAGACCTCCGTCAACGTATGCAAATGGCGCGTGAGCGTGATGTAGAGCAGCAGACTGAAGGGCATAGTGTTTTTCGCGATACTGTTCAAGGGCGCATCGACAATCAGGTCAACCGTTTAGAAAAAGATTTAGAACGTGCGCGTGGCGAAAATATTATGTCGAAGGCACGCGAACAGCGCGAGGCTAATACACAAATCAATAATATGCGAGATGCTTATCAAACTAAATTTGATTATTTAGAAAAAGCACGTCAAGATACTTTGCGCCAGGGCAATGAGATCAATGCGCAAAATATTC
>JAYUVI010000378.1:0-3672 GCA_043754135.1 Bdellovibrionales bacterium
CAGTGGGTATCGGGATTCGCAAACAGCGCGGCACTAACGCTGTTGAAGTAGCTGAAGCCGTGCGCTTGAAAATGGTCGAAGTACAAAAAGGTTTGCCCAAAAATTTAGAGTTAGGCGTGAATTCTGACTCGACTCGGTTTATTAAAGACACTGTTCATGAGTTGGAGTTTGAACTGATTTTGTCGGCCCTACTCACTGGACTTGTTTGTTGGTTGTTCTTGGGGTCGCTGCGCTCAACATTTAATATTTTGCTCGCCATTCCTACTTCGTTAATAGGTGCTTTCACCGCGGTAAAATATTTTGGATTTACGCTTAACAACTTCACGTTCCTAGCGTTGATTCTTTCAGTTGGGATTGTTGTCGATGACGCGATTATGGTGCTTGAAAACATTGTACGACATCGCCAGATGGGCAAATCGAAAAAGCAAGCCGCGCAAGATGGTACCGACCAAGTGCGCTTTGCGGCTATAGCCACCACACTCGCGATCATCGCCATCTTTTTGCCGACCGCTTTTATGAGCGGGATTATTGGCAAATTCTTTTTTCAGTTCGGTATTACACTTTCGATTGCTGTGAGTATTTCTTTATTAGAAGCCCTCACTCTTACACCTATGCGCTGTTCGCAGTTTATTGAAAGTGAAGAGACCCACGGGGTGCTCGAGGGCGGCGTGAAAAAACTGATCGCCATGTATTCGCGACATTTGAAATGGTGTTTAGACCATAGAGCCATTGTGATCGGAGTTTCTACGGCTATATTCTTGGCGAGTTTATTGCTAACGAAAAGTATGCGCCGTGAATTTACACCGAGCCAAGATCAAGGCATTTTTATGGTGCGTTTGAAAACTAAAATCGGCAGCTCGATCAGCTATACAGATCGCATGGTTAAAGAAGCTGAAGAACGCCTCAAGAAAATAATGAATATTGATCGATTTTTTGTCGCTATCGGCGGCTTTGGTGGCGGCCAAGTCAATACGGCAATGATGTTCATTACGATGAAAGATCGCTCTGAGCGCGATGTTTCACAAAAAGATATGATGGATCTCGTGCGTAAGGAGCTCGGTCAAATAAAAGGTTTATTTGCGACGATTCAAGATATGTCGACCGCGGGTTTTAGCTCTGGCCGAAGCGGTGGTCTGCCTATTGAGTTCAGCGTGCGCGGTTCCGATTGGGATGAACTCGTGGGTATTGCAAAAGGTCTTGTGACTAAACTCAAAGCTGACCCGCGCTTCACTGACGTCGACACCAACTATGATGAAGGTATGCCTGAAATTCAAATTCAGCCTGATCGCGAGCGAGCTTCCAATTTAGGTGTGAGCGTTGAAGATATGGGTGTGGCGATTAGCTACCTAGTGGGTGGCGAGCGCGTGGCACGCTTCAATGAAGGCGGTAAGCGTATCGACATTCGCGTGCGACTTGATTCAGAATTTCGCGAGAAGCCTCAAGACATTTTAAAACTTTATATTCGCAATAATCGCGGCGAATTGATTCAACTGAAAGATGTGGCGAATATTGAAGTCAAAACCTCGCTGGTGTCGATCACCCGCGAAGCTCGCGAGCGCGCGATTTCGATTTTTAGTAACGTCGCGCACGGGGCTTCGCAAGCCGACATGATGAAAGACATTGAAGCCATGCGCAGTGAATTGCCTACAGGTTATTCGATTGTGCCCAGTGGTAGTTCAAAGTCTTTCAACGAAACCATGGGCAGCCTTTTTTTCGCACTGTGGTTTGGGGTTCTTATTGCCTATATGATTCTCGCTTCGCAGTTTAATAGTTTTGTGCACGGGTTTACGGTGCTGTTAGCCCTACCTTTCTCTTTGACTGGAGCTTTTCTCGCATTGAAATTCGGCGATGCCAGCTTGAATGTCTACAGCATGATTGGTTTGATTTTGTTGACGGGTATTGTGAAGAAGAACTCGATCATGCTTGTGGATTTTACCAATCAAAAACGCGAAGAAGGTCATGATACTAAAGCCGCATTACTCGAGGCCTGCCCGATGCGGTTACGACCGATTTTGATGACGAGTATTACGATTATTGTGGCGTCGTTACCACCAGTCTTGGGTCTTGGCCCCGGCAGTGAAGCCCGCAGCTCAATGTCGCTCGTAGTGATTGGTGGCGTGCTGTTGTCGACGGTGCTGACTCTGTATGTGATACCCTGTGTATATTCGACGTTTAGTGGGTCGGGAGTGAAGAAGATTAAGGCTGAAGAAGCTGGCTAACCTCGCCGCCGCTATTCAAAACTATGTCAGCCTGTTGCGCTGAGTCCTTGAATCTAAGCGTCGGTGCTGCTAAGCGTTTTCAAAAGTCTTTGTAATAGTGATGAGAGTTTTTTTAGAAACTAGTGATTGATGGTTAAAGCTTGATTAGATTTAAGTCCCCACGACGAATTAAATAAAATTGCATCGAGTCTACACCATCCATATAGAGGCGGGCTGCCCTATGGTTGCCATCGATAATTAAATACTCACCATCGGCGTATTCCAATAACAGTCCGGGCTGGGACAATCTTTCCGCGCCTAAATTTTTAGCGTGTTCTCGATCGATGTTAATCCCAGGTTTAATGGTAGTGGCGCCGTTGTCATTTTGAATCTGATTCGCATTAAAATCCCAACCCATCTCTCACCTCAACCCGTACGCAATTTCAGCATATTTGCTAATTGGCTTACTGACTAGGTCAGCGCTTAAGTGCCCACTTTCAATGAGCCTTTTAGCCTTATTGATATCCAACTGTACTAAGCCGCCAAACATATAAAATATTTCTAGCCGGCCGGTTGGCGTATTCTCTTCGGTCTCAGAAAATATGGCCTTCCCGTCAGCCGCCATTGCATTGACTTCGGCAACAGTTATCCCTAGATCGGACATTAGCTTTCTAATAATTGAGAGAAATCCCTCGTTTGCCCGAATAAGAGGGAGATATGTTTTATTTCCTACGGCTTCCCTAATCATGATTAAGGCATTGACGCAATCTTGTGAGCGGGTCGCAGCAGCGCCTGCGCCGGTCAATAACGTTATCAGAACCATTGTGCTGCTGAGGACAGCACAAAATGTTTTACACATGCCAAATTGTTTGACAGTGAGCCTGTCATAAAAATCATTTAACCAATTCACGATAAAACACAGTTCTAGTTCTGTGCCAAAACCAAATATTTAACCGCAGTGCCATGACTAGAAAGACAATAAATTCCCGGGCCCAGCTCTGCGAGACTCGCGCACACGCTGCTGCCAAATGTGGGCGGAGAAACACCCGCCGAAGCAACACTAGCGATTAGTCCCCTAGCACGCGCATCATCACTGAGCGATGTTTGAAAAGATTGCACTTGCAAATTTGTTCGGAATAGCGTACAAATAAGGATGATCACTTTTCTCGAAACAGTCGAGTATTCGATTTGGTATAAGTCGCAGACAGATAAGGTGAGAGCCCAAATTGACAGCCGACTAGGGAAGATACGAGAACACGACCACTATGGGCACGTTAGAAAACTCAGTTCTGTGTTATTTGAAATTAAGTTTAATAATGGAAATCGAATTTACTGCACAGAAAAAGTGATCAATGGAAAAACCGTGATCTTGATTCTAGTCGGAGTAGAGATGCCCATTACTGAACACCCCCTCCACGGATCCGTGCGAGCACATTTAATGCACACGGCTCTTACCTTAGGTGATGACGCCCAT
>JAYUVI010000379.1:0-3347 GCA_043754135.1 Bdellovibrionales bacterium
ATCAGTGTAGTCTTACCTCGGCTGGTAGTGAAAAACCCGGCCGATGAATTCGGCACACGCGATGTAAAATTTGGGTTAAACGCCGAAGAAAGTTTTAAATACCAACGAGTAGTCAAACTAAACGGGAGCGGCTCGCTGTCTTCACCAGGCAATTGATAAGTATTTTCAACGTCAAAAACGAGCGTAGAAAGTGTGAAGTCAAAACTTTTCACGCGAGTGGTGAGTGCCGAAAGCGAGTCATCTCCCATCTCTTTAAAAAAATCGAGACCTTCACCGAACGCCGTGAGATCAAGATAAACAAATTGCGCGTCCGTTTTGATAACCGGGATTGAAAACAGATTCTTAAGCGGCGAACTCTCATCGCAATCCTCAGCGCAGCCCTCTAAACTAAAAGCCGTTTCATCGCCATTGAGCACAGTTTTAACGTGAATGGGTGAAACATCAGAAAGCTTCAAGCTGCCCAATGAATCATTGCGTGTGGCAGACACCGCGGTGACCACTCCACCAAAAATATTTTGCTCCCCAATCAACTGGCGGGGAAAGCCGAGAACCAATGCCGAGTCATCGCCATCAAAAAGGCGAATTTCGCTTGTGCGACGTAAAACATTTTTGGAAACAACTTTGAACTCAACACCGTCAGACTTAAGTGTCTTTTCAATGGTTTGGCGCGACTGCCAACGCACCTGATTGCTCGCCGAGCTCAGCTGGGCATAGCCGAAAGTAAAAGTTAGAAATGTAACGATATAAAAACGCAGATTGCGCATGTGACCCCCCCTAAATTGATAAAACGGATATACCTAAACTGGCACTGAATTGTAATAAGTAAATGGTTTGTGTTAGGATTTTTAAACATTTTGTCCCGGCGAGATAGTTCGCTGGCGTCACAATTGCAATTTCGGCTGGCTATGAAGCAGTTGCACCTCACTCGTAACCAATTGGTTTTTAACCGCGAAAACAGGCCTCATGTCAAAAACTTAGGCAGGATCGCAGCCCCGCTTTGGTGGCTCAGCCTTTTTCTTCAGCCCCAAGCGTCAGTAGCAGGGCCGGAATTAATATGGTCGAACCCATCGCCGATAGTGCGAGCAGCTGACCCAACGGCTGCGTCGGCTCGTCCACTTTTGCTGGTGTCGGACGACTCGCATCTCTTATTTGTGCCGACGTTAACCCAAGCTTCATCTCGGCATCTCAACCGAGCCCTATTTGTGGCGGAGCAACTGAGTGCTGGCGTCTTAGGCAATGAGCAACAACAAGAGGCGAATCAAGTCACAAGCCGAGAGGTTCTCGTGGCCACTCAGGTTTTAAGACTTGCGCGCGGTTACAGAACTGCAGAGCCAGCTGCTGAAATTTTCACGGCCGTCGTGGCTCAATTTGATGTTTCATACGGTGAATTGGTAGAGCGCATCCAAACTTTAAAAAACTGGCGGCTTCGTTTAGAACTGCGCACGCCAATTTATAAATTGGATCCCTCGGCGTACTCTAATAAAGAGTGGGAGCGCATGCTCGATGCTGACTGGCGAGAATTTCGCGCTGAAACGAAGGAGAGTTTTGGTGGTTTGCTGAAAAACCTGCATTACGATGACGTTTTAGCTCACATGAAAGATAAGTACGAGAACCTCCAACTATTTCTCCAGTGGCCGCTGAATTTTATGGAGTTGAAAAAAGATTTTATTACGGACGATGTACTGCCTGAAGACGCTTTACTCCTGACGGGTCTCCTTTCGAAAAAAAATAAAATTCTTAATGAGGGAACGTATTATATTCAGGAACCTGCCAATAATAATTTCGGTACGGTCACGAAAGCCAAGCTGCTGCAAGCCAATGAGCGAGAGATACTACAAGCCGAAGCGCAAAAGGGTGAGGCGGCGATTCTTTCTTTATTCGATACTCCGGCTTTAAGCTCAAAAGCCGCAGATATGTTCAGAGTCCTTGTCGATTATGCAGGCGAGTACGTGTCTAAAAATAACCCCACGCTCCACGATGAAACTCAGCGATTATTTATCGGATATTATGCAGAAAAAAGATTTCTTGGAGAAATCGGCCGTCGTGCGGCTCAATATTTTGTGGGAGCACACGGTGATCTCGCCACTTACTTGACCGATAGCGAGGCCCTGCGCCTCGACGACGCTAACCATAATTTTGTGTACTTTTTAGCGGGTTTGCTTGAAGGCTATCGTGAGCTCGAGCCTAATCGCAGAAATTCAGAGTATTTGAAATTGATCTCCGATTTTTATTTGAATGAATTGAGAGCTTACTTAGTCGAAGAGGGGCAAACGACTCTGTCAGTGGGGGAAACGGTCGGGCCTCTTGATTGGGCGGCGAATGAAAAGCTTTTATCTTTGTTACTCACACATTGGGGTTCTGCAAAAGGCGGCGATCTGTTAGCCGATATTTTAAAAGATCAATTGAGCGCGAAGATTAAATTCTCATCTGAAGAAAGTCGGTATCCAATCCAACTCTTGATAGCCGAACTTCGCAGTGTGCTCGATGCAAAATCACAGGGTGGGTTCGAGTTAGGGCTTGACGTGTTGGGCGCGGCGATTAGCGGTACACTCTTTGAAACAAAAAACTTCGATAAAGTGATCGATGCGATTTTGGCCCGCTTGGGTGAACTTTACACTGCTGATTTCGCGTCGACTCTGGTGAACTGGTGGGGGGACCGGTTGTTGATTCAACCGCGCTATGTGAAAAAAACCAACATTCAAAATATTCAACGGGTGCATAATTGGATTTCAGCGAAAATCACCGGCGAGAAACTTCAACGGCTGCACAAAGAGAATGGGGTGAAGTATTTAAAAAATGTCGTCACCTTAATTGCTAAAGATGAAGAAGCGACCTTCAGCCCACCGCGAATTGTTTACAACAGTGGTGGTGTCGCTGCACTCGAAGGGCTGCGGCAAAATATGAGCAGCCAGGAGTTTTACCTCTTCGTTGATTCTTTAGCGACTACAGTCAGATTAACGCCACCTGGGTTTACTTCGAAAGAACGAAAGGCCGAGCCTGTTTGGCTCGTGTCTCAACTCGCGCTTTACATGAAAAGTATGGCCGGTAGAGAGCTCAGTTTGAACGACCCTTGTGTTGGGTCTTTATTAACGTTACCAGCGAACCAACGCCTTCAAAGTGGAGACGGTAACCCATAGTCATCTGACTTTGGCACAAAGTAACGAAGTGCGCAGCGGCGATCGCCTTCGGAGAAACTCATGCGACTGTATGTCACGCCGTCACTTATAAAACCGTTAACCTGCGGCGTGATTTCTTGTGCAAAACCAAGGTTTAAATTTTGGTGCGTGTAAAAGTAAACCCGCTTGGGGCCCACCCATTTATTTTTTTTGATGAACTCATCCATGTTC
>JAYUVI010000380.1:0-5415 GCA_043754135.1 Bdellovibrionales bacterium
TAGAAGATAATGGTTTTCGTCATCAGCAATGCGAGTTTCGAATTCTTGCATTTTGTAGAAGGGGTCATTTTCAGCATTGGCATATTTGCCGAATCGCTCGAGTAAGCCGTCTTTTTGTTTGATCATCTCGGTGGTGACGCGCTCTTTTTGATCGGCCAGAGTTTGGCGATTGACCTTTTCATTGATGCCGAAGGTTTTTTGAAACTCCACGTGTTGCTCTTTGAGCGCTTGTTTGTATTCGCCGTCGCGCTCGCCCATTTTCTTCAAATGAAAACCGTCGCGCTTTTTAATTTCACTTTCATGTAAGAATTTTTTCTCGTCTTCTTCTCTTTTATATTCTGTCGATTGCAGCTTTATTTGTTCTTCAAAATGCTGCTTTTGGGTGCCGACCTCTTGCTCGCCTTTTTGATGCACGGTTTTAATATTTTTATCGTAATCTTGGCGAACGACGTCCATTTGCTTTGTGCCGCGTTCGACTTCAACATGAATTTGGCGATCGTTTTCGGTTTTGGTGTCATCGATACGCTTGGCGCCGTCGGCTTGTTCTTTGGCGTACTGTTCTTGCATTGCTACTTCAAGATTGCTCAAAGTAGCTTGCTGTTGCTGGCGATTGGCTTCAAATACCTTTTGGCTTTCGTCAGTCTGCTTTTTCAAAGTCTCAAAAGTGGCCTGGCGTTGACCCTCGATTTGCGAATGAAACTCCTTCTGAGTTTTTTTAAGGTCTTCGCGTTGTTTGGTATTGAGTGAGGCGATCTCATCGCGGTTTTGCCCCAAGATTTGCGCTTTTTTCTCGGCGGCCTCATGTGCGAGGGAGTCCATGTCTTGAGCGTAACCCTTTTGCACCTGTGTGCGCTTGGCGGCCTGTTCGGCTAAGTAACTTTTTGTGTACTCTTGTTCTTGGCCGATAGCTGTGGTTTTATCGCGGCGGGCTTTCATGAGCAAATCGTTATAATATTTATCTTGCTGATCCCGCTGCAAAACAAGCTGTTCTTTTTGGGCGAGATTGCGATCGCGCTGAATGCCTACGTTTTTTTGTTTATCTTGCTGTTCGTCTACAACTTTTTTCTCGGCTTCGGTGCGAATCTCTTGAATGCGTTCACTACTGTTTTTGCGAATATGATTAACCGTGGCCTCGTTCGATTCTTTTTCGTGAGCGAGCTTGCGGTTGTACTCTTGTTTTAACGAGGCTAGAGCTTCTTGATTTTGATCGATCACTTCGCGACGACGACGGCGGAAGTCATCTGAAAGATCAGACAACTCTTGCTGGTTTTGCTTTGGCGAAATAGTACTAGACATCGTCTCCATCCATGGATCAGCTGTCACACATGCGTGAGTTCAGACTATCATTTTTGTGTGATGGGAAACAGATCTGGTCTAGGGAGTCGTGGCGGAACTGGGCTTACGATCTGGCTTGGGGCAGGTTCTGCGAAAGTACGACATATTTTCGTAGCACATCCAACTGTCGGCAT
Organism: Bdellovibrionales bacterium; assembly: GCA_043754135.1. Taxonomy (GTDB): domain Bacteria; phylum Bdellovibrionota; class Bdellovibrionia; order Bdellovibrionales; family UBA1609; genus RBG-16-40-8. The sequence goes on from JAYUVI010000380.1 coordinate 1,470, forward strand.
AGATCGCCACTTCATTATTATTGAGCGGGTAAAAGTGAGGGTACTGCAAATGGTCGAGTACGCTGACCACGGTACGCGACGAACCCTTTTCAGTGTTGTCGATACGCAGCTCAAAAGCGCGATATTCAGCACTAGCCGAAAGACTAGAAATCATGGTGAGGCTGACCAAAAATGCCCAGATAGATTTTTGCACGCCAGCTGATCGGCATTTTATGCGTTAATCTGAAAATCGAGGCCAAGGTATTTAGGAGATGCGCTCTAGTGCTTTTGATGAGCCGTCGAAAGCATGGTGCTTTCCACTATGTGAAAGTACGTACGCAATAGAATTTCAAAGTTCTTCTCATCGAGTTTTTCGATAAAGGCTTGTTTCTCTTGCATCGTGTTTTTCTTTATCAATTCATTAAAAAGTTTTTGGATGATATCCATATTTTCGACTGTAAAAAAATCAATCTGCTCAGTCGGAGTTTTGAGAATTTGCGTAATTTTTTCTTTATCGAATAAGTGATGGTAGCCGTTGATCGATTGATTAAGAAGCTTTTCCAGCTCCTCAATTTGTATGTCGCATTTGTTGGCTATTTGTTGTTGATCATCCATGTCTTTACTCGCCTTCCTTGGGTCTGGCTTATATCTACGAAAGTCGCGACATAAGTCGTTATTTGGGCCAGTCGTCTCATCATGAGACACACAAAGTGTATAATATAATTAGAAAAACAAATGACCCCGAGAGCAAGAGAAAAACAAGTGAATTTGACACGTCTTGGCCAAGGGCCTATCATTAAGGTGTGAAGGAGTACTGGGAGTCGTCTCGTAATGAAACGAAAATCTCGGAGGTGAATATGGGTAAAGCCGCTCGCAAACACGATCGAATCATAATCGATGAAAGCAAAGGGTTGGAGTTCCACTCTGAGGACGAGCTTTATAATCACTTCTACAAAGAAATTTCTACTCTCGAAAAAGAGTTTTTCTCGACTCGACCTGAAGATGATATTTCTGAAAAAGATTTTGATAAATATGAGCAGAATTTAGGGGTCTTGTTAGAAAACCCAGATGAAATTTGGTGTGATACGACTTCGATGAAGGATGTTGTGTTCAATGTTTTCATCAAAAAATTTGATTCTGAAGATAATGAAAATCCGTTGTATCACGTGGCCATTGTGTATTTGACAGAAAGCGTACCGAGTTTTGTGTACTTGCATTTTCCCACCCAGGTTGAGACTTTCGTCGCTAAGTATCGTCGCGGTGACAAGACTTTCGACCGGCGCGATGAGAATATTCCGTTTGGTGCGATTGAAGGCGATGCTTTGAGTGAGGGCGATGAGTTTGCCCGCGGTTTATACAATGCGATGATGAAGATTCGTTCTGAAAGCGACATCAAAGAGGATCATTTTCGTCGTTTTTCGGAAATGCGTGAAGAAACCATCGAGCAACCCGATGAAATTTGGCGCTCAAATGATTCTATGGGCAACGTGCTCGTGAGTTTTATTCGTGAAGTGCCTGACGAAACCGAGAAGGGTTTGCACTATATTGTGGTGACGATCGAAGACATGCCCTCTAATAGTCATGCGCTGCTCTTTTCGTTCCCAACGACAGATGAAAACTTAGTCGGCCGCTATCGCCACGGCGAAAACTTGCAAGCCGAAGAAGTCGTGCAAGAAGCCAGTCACTAATCTCCCTCTCAAAATTCCGCAAATACGCTAAGTAGCGAGCGGACTCGTGTCCTCACGCAACGGCTCGGGCTCAGCCCTCGGCCCACGTTTACGTGGGCTGCCCTTTTGCGAGTCGCTACTTAGCGTATTTGCGGAATTTTGAGAGGGAGATTAGTGAATGCCGCCGCCTATGGCGTCTAGTGACTTTAGGAACATTTGCCAGGCTGTGGGCCAGAAGCCTTGTGGTGGCTCAGGTTCTTCATTGATTTCAGGGAGTGACGACGGCGCGGCTGGCTTCGAGGCGCCTTGTGAGGCCGGCACGCGCGCGCCGATGCCAGCTAGATCTCGGCAAATGGTTTCGATGGCTATGCGATAGTCTGATTCTGAGGCGTTGCTCGTCTTGGTGCTGTAGTTAGGGTGCAGCGAGTAGAGTTCTTCGTATGGATTATGTGTCGAGTACGTATTGGGGTTTGAATAAAAAGCGGGGAGTAGCACATTGCCTGTGCTCACCGCCGAGGTGCTTTGTTCGCTATCGTAGAAAGCGACGGTCATGGCGTCGTAGTCCATCTCTACCCCTGTGAGCACAATCATCACGCGACTAAAAATACTTTCGAGCGGCACATTGAGCCAAGTGGAGCCCAAATTCTTTTTTATAGTGTTGAGTGAAGCTTGTGAAATGGTGTCGATGATTTCAGGCAGACTCGTGCCACCATTTTGTTTATCGGCAAAATAAAATTTGACCGGTACTTGATTCACCACACGTGCACCACTCGTGCGTTTTGACCATCGAAAGAAGCGGATTTTAGTTTTGCTCGAAGAAAAAATAGAATCGGGTACCGCCGTGATATTAAGATTGAGTTTATTCGAAACAAAGGCGCGGGTCATAGGGTCGTAGTACGTGCCGACCTGACCCGTGAAATCCATACTCGTGATATTGATTTTATTGCATTCGCCCAAGGGATTGGTGAGCGTGTGACCTGTAGTTGAAACATTGGCAAAGCCGCCGCGCAGAGCGCTCGATGAACCTGATTTTTTTTTGCCGCCACAACCGATGGTGACGATCGCGAAAATGCTGAGAAACGTGACAGCTAAACGTAATAAGGTTTTTCGACTAAAATACATAATTCTATTCTAAATGAGCGGCGCATGTGTTGTAAGTCCAGCTGAGATGAACTAACCTTGTGGCATGGGTCTAGTTTCTGTTCACGAACATGCGTTTTTATCTAGAGTGATGGGCTGCTTTCTACCAGTCGCTTGTTCGGGGACCCTCTTGATTTTGAGTGCGTGTGCAACGCAACCTCGACCCGGTGATTTAAAAATTCAGTTGAATGAAAACCCAGTGAAGTTGCAATTAAATCCACTAGTGGGTGCTCGCGATGTCACTCGTTATGCTTCGCGCTCGGTGACGAAAAGTTTTATTGAAGGGCAGATTCGTCATAAAATCAGTGAAAGTGTCGACTTTTCAGTCGAGACTAAAGTCTTGCATGTGGACGCTGCCAACAGTGTGGGGACTTACCTTGTTTCGACACTAGAAAAAAATGGTAAAGCAGAAATGGCCGATTTTGCTTTGCCTGAACCTGGCGATCCGATTGAGCTTGTGCTCACTGCGCGGGCCAAAGTTTTACGGGCAGGTAATATGCCGCCTGGAACGCTTTTTTATGTGCCGCCAATTGCGTTGCCCGATCACGATGTGAAAGTGGGAGACACTTGGCCGTTCGAAGCGGAGTGGATGAGTTTGAATAGCGGACTTACTTTGCGTATGGAAATTGTTTCGACTCTGAAAAGTTGGCGCGATTGCGGAGCGGCTGGCACTTGCGCCGAAGTTGAAATTTCTGGCGGCGTGACGGTGCCAGGCGCCGCGACGAATGTAGCTGAGTCGCCGAGCGTGCGTTTTACTTCAGAAATCCGTGGGCGCATGTTGTTGTCGGTGAATAAGGGGACGGTTTTATTTTCAATCGTGCGCGTTGATGAAAACGTCGTGACGGCGAAAGAGTCGTCTGAGGCATCGAGCTGCATGCTCGCTTATGTGAGTGAGCCACCTACTGACGGAATTAAAATCAAAAAAGGTAGCGAGAATTGCGATCCGCAAGCGGCCGTGCCGCAGTTTTAGCGGCTCTCACCTCTAAGCGGCTGACGCAGCTTTAACGCCGCAAGTTTTACTAACTCACATCCGCAGTACCACCGGTCATGTAAGTTTGTTCAAACGCTAACAACTAACTACTTTAACTCTACCCAAGTGATGCCATCGCCGCCAGTGTCGGGGGTACCAGCGAGCCATTTTTTTACATAAACACTGCGCG
>JAYUVI010000381.1:0-3347 GCA_043754135.1 Bdellovibrionales bacterium
ATGAAAAGCACTGCCGATATAGATGGCTACGGTGATCTCAACAACAAACTTCGCGCTAAAATCGAAGCCAAAAAAAAGCAGCTTAAAGCTTTTGAAGCACTAGAAGAAAAACCCCTTTATGCTCGCCAACAAATACGCGACTTACCAGGTGAAATTGCCAAAGCTCAAGACGAATTACGTGACATTTTATTCTACTACGAGCTTATAGAAAAAAAGCATAGACTTTTGGCCGCTAAGCCTCGTCTCACTGAACGCATCGCCGAAATGCGCAAGCCTGTACAAAATGGCGAAACCAGCTTACCCGGCGGTGCTCATGATACGTTACCTGAAGCACTTGCAAAAACTGAAGCGGCTCTTAAAAAAATAGATGACGATGTGGCCCAACTTGACGATATTATGGATCAAACAAATATAAACAAATACGATTTAGCTGCTGCTGCGAATATGCTTAATTCTGAAGCCGATATTAAAGAACTTTTGACCGGTCGCCGAGTTCTTAAAACAAATGCAGAGATCGAAGAAAATGTCGCAAAAAGAATTATCGGTCAAAAGAACGCACGCTTAGTCATACAGAAAATATTACTCGGACATGACAAAGAGGTTGAAACTCAAGCCAATTACATCGCGATGATTTTAGGCCCGTCTGGTGTGGGTAAAACCGAACTCGCTAAACTTTTAGCTGAAGAATTAGATATACCTTATGAACGCCTTTTTATGGGCGATTACAAAGGCGAAATGGGTACGACCGCTCTTAAAGGAGCTGCTCCAGGATTCATTCGTTCAGATGAAGGTTCATTTTTCATTCGCCGATTGGCAGCACTTAAAAAATTCTTGCTTTTGATTGATGAACCTGAAGCCGCTGATGAAGGCACTTTTGAATTTCTTCAGAAGTTGCTCGACGAAGGCCGAATCGTGGATTCAACCGATCGCGTAGCTGAAGCCACAGAGTCCTTCATTTTACATGCGACCAACTTACTGCAAGATATGATCGAAAGTGGCGATCTGCCTCTCAATGCATCGCAGGCAAGAATTAAAAAAGAATTGAAAGATCTCTACAAAAAGGGTCTCTCGCCCATACCACCTAAGTACCTTGATCGTATTCACTGGTTTGCAATATTTGGTTCACACACAGAAAAAAGCATGGCCGAGATCCTTGTTCTCAGAATGCGAGACGCGGTTAAAAAGATCTCGGATGATTATAATCTAAAAGTCGAAATCGACGAAGACTCTGTAGGCTCATACTTACTCACAATGATGACTGATACCAAGTCAGCTCGCGATGTTGCTAACGTTGTCAGCGATAATTTCAGTGCGCAAGTCAAGCAACTGATCAAAGAGCGGTCTTACACCAATGGTCTAAATAAGCTCATTCAGTTTGATGAAGTTTTACCCCCGGGCCAAGGCTTTACAGGGCAAACTATCAAAGTGCGGTATCATTCTGAAAAGGGTTTAGTCATGACGGTGGCTAAAGAGGTGAAAGATGCCGCATAAGAGCTGAGTCGGTTTACCCAACTCATTGCTTTTTGTAATAGACTCGTTATCATAGAAAATCTGTAAGCTTACGATTGTAAACACCTTATAATCGTAAGCGTAACTTCGAGAGGCTAAGCCAAAACGGAGAAACTTCTATGAGCACAACATCAATCATCACCTGCGAAAATTTCGTCGCCAACACTTTCAAACCCGGCAGCGGGCCCAAATTTAAAATTCTAAGCCCTTACAATGGCGAAGTCATCGGCGAAGCACGCGAGACGACCAGCAAAGACCTCGAAAAAATTGTTAGCGAAGCCGTGAAAGCCCAAAAAGATTGGGGCTTAACCCCCATGAAAGAACGTGCGCAAATTCTGTTTCAATTCCGTGAACTACTCAAACGCGACATTAAAAAATTATCAGCGCGCATTTCAAGCGAGTGCGGCAAAACTCTCAGTGAAGCCGAAGCAGAAATTTTAAAAGGCATCGAAGTCGTTGAGTTTGCACTTTCGCTGCAGAACCTCGATGCTGGTGGTCGGCTCGAAGTTTCGCGCGGTGTTTTTTGCGAGTATCGTCGCGAACCACTTGGCGTGGTGGCAGCAGTAACTCCGTTTAACTTTCCCGCCATGGTGCCGATGTGGATGATCCCCATCGCCATTGCTCTCGGTAATGCATTTATTTGGAAGCCCTCTGACAAGACCCCGCTCACTTCACTGCTCATTGCTGAACTGATGAAAGAAGCGGGTTTGCCGAAAGGTATTTTCAGTCTTGCCCAAGGTGGTCGTACAACCGTCGAAGCTATTTTGGATCACCCCGATGTACGCGCCATTGGTTTTGTCGGCTCAACTGGCGTCGCGAAAGAAATTTATCGTCGTGGCACGCAAAACTTAAAACGCGTGCTTGCTTTAGGCGGCGCCAAAAATCACATCATCTTACTGCCCGACGCTGACCTCGCGCTCACCGGTAAAGGGATTGCCGATTCATTCACCGGTTGTGCCGGTCAACGTTGCATGGCCGCAAGCGTGCTCTGTACGGTGGCCACCAATCCCGACGAGAAAAAACAAATCGCTAAGCTCATTGAGTCGATTACTGCTCACGCGCAGAAAACGACTCTCGGTGAAAAGCCAGGACAAATGGGGGCTATTATTTCAAAAACTTCGCTCGCAAATTTAGAGAAAGCTATTGCTAAGGCCATAAAAGATGGTGGGAAGCTTTTACTCGACGGTCGTTTTACTGCCGCAGCGGCAGTCGCGGGAGATAAAAAGTTTCCCAAAGACTACGCCGGCGGCAATTGGCTTGGCCCTACCATCATCGACAATGTGAAACCCGGTACACAAGCCGCTACCGAAGAACTTTTTGGCCCCGTGCTCAGCATTATTCACTGTAAAAGTTTGAAGCAAGCTCTCGACGTGCAGAACTCAAGCCCCTATGGCAACGCCGTTTCTGTGTTTACGCAAAACGGTGGGCATGCCGACGAAATCGCTAAACACGGTAAAGCGGGAATGGTCGGCATCAATATTGGCGTGCCAGTACCACGTGAACCGTTTTCATTCGGCGGTACCTATGAATCTAAATTTGGCCAAGGCGATATTACTGGCGTGCACAGTCTTGATTTTTGGTCTGATGTGAAAAAAATCACGACGAAGTGGGCGGTACAAAAAGACTGGTCGTGGATGGGCTAAAAAAAGCTGTTAGATTCTAATGGTTTAAGTAGTTCGTTAAACATACTTTAAAACCGTCTGCTAAATTTAAAGTGTAATCAACAGCCAATTTGAAGCCCGCCGAAAGGTTCACGTTTGCTTTTTTTAGGAGAGCCGCTACCATAGTCCCCAACTCTCACACAGCACACGGGATTAAAATGATTTCGGAGACGAAAG
>JAYUVI010000382.1:0-3869 GCA_043754135.1 Bdellovibrionales bacterium
TTTTGAAAAAGCATACCCATGCGCCGACGAATTTGATCTTGTTTTTGTAGAGAGAGCGTTTGAAAGTTCAGCCCCTCAATTAAGACCTGTCCCTCGGTCGGCGAAAGCAGCCCTGCTATGAGTTTGAGAATGACAGACTTACCGTGGCCGCTTGGACCGACAATGACAAAAACTTCGCCCTTTTCAACCGTGAGTTGAACTCTTTTCAATACGCGGTCTTCCGCAAAATGCAGAGAGACATTTCGAAGTTCAATCACAGGTGACGCCACGCTCTAGACCTCTTTTGAAATATTATCTTGGCAAAGAAACCTAGATCTCGCAAACCTTTGTTGCCTTAAATCTCTCCCCTATCTAAAATAAAAACTTCTATAACTCCCTCGAGAAAGGTCACAAATATGGCTCACAAAAGAAAAAAAATTTCGGTCATCGGTGCGGGTTTCGTTGGTTCAACTTGCGCGCATTGGGCGGCTTCTAAAGCATTAGGCGATGTAGTTCTACTAGACGTTAACGATGGCGCCGCCAAAGGCAAAGCCCTCGACCTACTCGAAGCTTCTCCAGTTGAATGTTTTGATTCACGCATCACCGGCACAGCTGACTACAAGGACATTGCTGATTCTGACATCGTCATCATCACGGCGGGCATCCCCCGCAAACCCGGTATGAGCCGCGATGATCTTCTCGCTACTAACGCGAAAATTATGAAAACAGTTTGTGAAGGAGTGAAACAGTATGCTCCTCAGTCCGTTGTCATCGTGGTGAGCAACCCTCTCGATGCTATGGCCTATGTAGCGAAGCAAGTTTTGAATTTTCCCCGTGAGCGCATTCTCGGTATGGCGGGAGTACTTGATACTGCTCGTTTCAAAGCGTTTATCTCTGAAACTTGTAACGTCAGCGTGAAAGACATTAGCGCATTCGTATTGGGTGGTCATGGCGACACTATGGTGCCGATGCCTCGCCACGTTTCCATTGGTGGTGTGCCTCTCACTGAAATGCTCGACAAAGCCACCATAGATAAACTGGTTGATCGCACCCGCAACGGTGGCGCCGAGATTGTTGGTCTTTTGAAAACCGGTTCAGCTTTTTACGCGCCTGCAGCGAGCGCCGTGCAAATGGCTGAAGCCATTTTGTTCGATCAAAAACGTATTTTGCCTTGCGCAGTTTATTTGAACGGCGAGTACGGCGTGAAAGATATTTTCGTCGGCGTACTTTGCAAATTAGGCGGCAATGGTATGGAGCAAGTGATTGAAGTGAAATTGAATGAAGAAGAGAAAAAGGGTCTCGATCACTCAGTGAAAGCTGTTCAAGAACTTGTCGTAGCACTTAAGAAACTCGAATTTTAATAACGCCTAACTGGATTTGCAACATAAGGAGCCACCGCAGTGAATATTCATGAGTATCAGGCGAAAGAGATTTTAAGAAAATTTAACATGCCCACTTTGAAAGGTGGAATCGCGACTTCGCCCGAAGACGCGGTGAAAATCGCGCAAAGTTTAGGTGGTAAGGTTTGGGTGGTTAAGGCCCAGATTCACGCTGGCGGTCGCGGTAAAGGTGGCGGAGTTAAACTCGCTAAGTCGATAGACGAAGTGCGCACCCACGCAAAAAGTATTCTCGGCATGACCCTGGTCACTCACCAAACTGGCCCGGAAGGCAAAAAAGTTTTGAAAGTGTTCATTGAAGAAGGCTGCAATATTGAAAAAGAATATTACGTCGCCGCTCTTGTAGATCGCGCTTTCGGTCGCATCACATTGATGGCGAGCTCCGAGGGCGGTATGGACATCGAAGAAGTGGCGCACAACACACCTGATAAAATTCACCGTGTAGTGATTGACCCAGCAGTGGGTATTCAGCCGTTTCAATGCCGACAGCTCGCTTTTAAAATCGGCATGAAGGGCGCTGTTGTGAATAACGCCGTAAAAACTTTCACTGCTCTGTACAAAGCTTTTGAAGCTTCGGATTGCAGCATGGCTGAAATCAATCCACTGGTTGTGACTAAAGAAGGCACCGTACTCGCTCTCGATGCGAAAATGAATTTCGATTCGAACGCGCTTTTTCGCCACCCCGACATTATGGAGTATCGCGATCTTTCAGAAGAAAACCCCATCGAGATCGAAGCCAAAGAATATGACCTTTCGTACATTAAGCTCGACGGTACCATCGGTTGCATGGTGAACGGCGCAGGTCTTGCCATGTCGACTATGGATATTATTAAAATTGAAGGTGGTTCACCGGCGAACTTTCTTGATGTCGGCGGTGGCGCTGACAAAGAAAAAGTGACCGCGGCTTTTAAAATTATTTTAAAGGACCCGAACGTGCGCGGGATTTTAGTCAATATTTTTGGCGGTATTATGAAGTGCGATGTTATCGCTGAGGGCGTGATCGCGGCAACCAAAGAGGTCGGCTTGAAACACCCGCTTGTTGTACGTCTCGAGGGTACAAATGTTGATTTGGGTAAAAAATTACTCAAGGAAAGCGGCTTGAATATTCAACCTGCTGATAACTTAAATGATGCCGCTAAAAAAATCGTAGCCGCAGTGAAGGGGTTATAATCATGTCGATCATGGTCAATAAAAATACAAAAGTTCTCTGCCAAGGTTTTACTGGTTCAAACGGCACTTTTCACTCTGAACAAGCGGTGAAATACGGCACCAAAATGGTTGGCGGAGTGACTCCGAGCAAAGGTGGCACAACACATATCGGACTCCCCGTTTTCGATACAGTTGAAGAGTGCGTGAAAAAAACTGGCGCGAATGCTTCGGTGATTTACGTTCCACCTCCGTTTGCAGCTGACGCCATTATGGAAGCCGTCGATGCAGGCATTGAACTTGTCGTTTGCATCACTGAAGGAATCCCGGTGATCGACATGGTTCGCGTGAAGCGCTTTATGGAAGGCAAAAATTCACGTCTCGTGGGACCAAACTGCCCTGGTGTTATTACTCCTGGTGAATGCAAAATCGGGATTATGCCTGGTCACATTCACAAGCCTGGCCGCATCGGTGTGGTTTCACGCTCTGGTACTTTGACTTACGAAGCCGTTTGGCAGTTGACGAATCTTGGTCTCGGCCAATCAAGCTGCGTAGGTATTGGCGGTGACCCGGTGAACGGCACAAACTTTATCGACGTGCTTGAACTTTTCAACAAAGACAAAGACACCGACGCCGTGATTATGATTGGTGAAATTGGCGGTACAGCAGAAGAAGAAGCGGCTGAGTACATCAAACGCGAGTTCAAAAAGCCCGTAGCTTCGTTTATCGCAGGGACGACGGCACCCCCAGGTAAACGCATGGGTCACGCTGGTGCGATCATTAGCGGCGGTAAAGGGACTGCAGCAGCGAAGTTTGAAGCTCTTGCAGCTGCGGGTTGCAAAATTGCTAAGAGCCCTTCTGACCTTGGGATTACTTTACAAGCGGCTCTGCGCTAAAATGGTGCTGAAAAGAAAATCTTTATTTGCACTGATAGTCATAACGATGCTGCCACTGCTATTTTTTGTTAATTGCTCTACGAGTAAAGAGAAAAACAATGGCGGTGGCAATCTTGTCACCTCAAAAGGTACGCGAGAAATCGGACTGGATTTTTACAATACCATCCCAAGTAGTGACTTTAATGCGGGTATGGCGCTCGCTAAAACCGCTGGCGTCGATACCACCCAATTGATTTTAGGTTGGAGTGAAATTGAAGCCACAACTCCCAACAATTGCACCGCTGCGGGCACTTACGTTGACCCTCATGGCGGCTCAATTGCCACTTTCAATACACTTTTTGCCGCGAATAATATCAAATGCTTATCCGGTTGACTCCCCTTATGGGATAAGTGACGATTGCCTTTGTGGTCAAGCCGGATTATCCAAAGACAATGCGCGAGTATCGAGAGC
>JAYUVI010000383.1:0-4986 GCA_043754135.1 Bdellovibrionales bacterium
ATTGATCGACAGCCAACTGAGATCAGCGATTTCTTCGGTAGAGACAAGCGCGGGTATATTGCCGCTGGTGGCTTCTTTGACCCAGGCATTAATTTTATCGGCCGAATCACCAGCGGAGAACGAAAGCGAATGGTCAACTTGGGTACCGTAAATGGCGGGGAACGATCTCGTCTCAACACTTTCGTTTAACTGTGCACCTTGATCGAGATAAAAGTTGTTGGCCAGATTGAGCTTGTATACACCTTCACTCTGGTTTTTTACGATTTCAGCATAGAGCTTTTTAAACCCTGATGAAAACCCGAGGTATTCAGGTGCCTGAAATTGAAATGGGTCCAATTGTAAATGTCTCGGGCGGGCAAAGTGACCGACCATCGCATAGGCTGAGTTCATGCCGATTGGTGAGTACAAAACGTTGTCGGTTTCGTTGACTATATTTCTGAACACCTGCAGACCGAGAGAGTTTGAGGCTTGTACCACTCTTTGCATTTCGGCATCGGCAGCCAATGCTGAAGATGTGGCGAGCGACAGAGTGAGTGCAGTCGCCACCATGGCGCTCATTTTTTTGGATAAAGACATGTACGTTCTCCTTGTTCAGTGAACTGTAATTGTAGTTTGCTTCACGTGTCATAGCGCGTTTCTAGGATTAAACAATACGACTGAAAAAATGACAGCCGAGTTTGCAAGAGTGACATGCTTATTTAGGCAACTAAAGTCTCGCATTTTATTTTTGAGGGTGCAGGCAAATTACGCCTGCAATATTAATTTCCGAAACCGTCGAAAAGTTCGCCGCTAGTCGAGTTGAAATAATTAGATTTATTAACATTTGCGTTTCAGACCGGCGGCACGACTGCTCAGTGCAACGCAAGAGGTTTGATTACGGCACCCAGCAAAGCGGTGTGCAACTGGAACGAGTAAACTAGATTTTTTGCCATTCATTCATTAGGTTCAGTTGCGACACCCAATGTGAAACATAATTTTTGTCGATTTCGGTGTTGGCCAGAATCCCGCGAATATCTCGTAGATGTTTTTCAGAGCCACCTTCACGGTAAAACTCTAGTTTTTTTAAAATTACGTCTTCGGCTGAGGCCAAAAAAGCAGTGAAGTTAGGCCAGAGTTCGACGTTTTGTCGACGGGCAAAGCGGCTATCATCAAATGCCGTTTTTTTTCTTACCATGACATCGACTTTTAGACCGGTCGAAACATGCAGCAAATTAAATTGTCCACGGTTCAGTATTTCATCAATAAGAATCTCTTGAGGCGGGCAATAATACTCAGGTGCAGCAAAAATATTTTCAAACTTGATGGCGTCACTAGCTTTAATATCGACTACAATATCCATATCTTTGGTTAATCGGGGTTCACCGTAAACCATAGAAGCAATCGAGCCCACAATCATATAATTTATATCGACACTTTCTAGTTTCTTCAGCACCACCTGAAACGTTTCGATAAATTGCGTCATTAAGCCGTACCCTTTTCGATCAGTACCATAACCGCTTCGTGCACGTGCTGTTCAGACCATTCAGGGTATTTTTTTTTCAATTGATGGGTTTTAACCTTATAAGCAAGATTAAAAAGATCTTCAGCTATCTGCAGATTGCGTCGGGCATTTTTGGGGGCGGGTGTATTGATTTTGATCTTCTCTGACATGTGCCCACCATAACGCAGCTTTTCTGGGTCGCCAAGAAGAGTGGCGTTGCAAAATTTAACTAGACGCTGATAAGTTGATTAATGAATTTTATCGGGGTCATCATTGTTAGTTTCTTCAACGTCGTCAGCTGTATCATCAGCAATGTCATCGGCACCGTTTTCATCGCCAGCCGCAGAATCACCGTCGGCATCGTCACCATTCGCATCATCGCGCGAAACAATATCGCCATCCTCAGCTTTATCCAAACCAAGCATTGTGACCACCGCGCGTTTGGCGACGGTCTCTTCAATCTCGGCATCGTCGCCTTGGACAAGGTCCTCGCTTGCCGCTCCCAGCAGACGATCGGCGTCGGCCTCTAAAGAAGAGTTCACGGTCGACACTTGCACAAAAATTTCGCGCTTTTCGACTTTGTAAGACTTCCACTCAATCGGAAAACTGTCTAATTCTTGATCACTTTCAAAATAGTCAGCAATCAAAGAAGCGATGCAATCAACGGCGAGATGCACGAGTTCGAGCGCGTTCTGCTTTTCGGGAGCAAAATCTATTGAAACTTCAAAATTCGCCTGACGTAACCGCCCTTTAGGTAAAAAACCCAAACGTAACAATAACTCATTGGAGTAAAAACGACCTTCAACCAAGAATGTGCCTAAGGCGCGTTGTTCGGCGAAATTTTCAGCGAAAACGTCGCGAATCTGCGTGCAAAGCTCGGCCGGTACTGCTGTCCATTTTTTCGACGAGGGGAGCCGTGGAGTCATGCTTAAAACCTTTACCCGCAAATCGCATTCTTACGCACATCTTAAGTGCTTTCTACGATTAAACTTTGACCATTTTGAATGGCAGTAATATAAAGTTCCAACGCCACACATGCAAGATGATTCACACTGTGAGCTCCCTACTATGAGAACAGACGAAACACATTCAGCAGCAGGTACTTCTCTACCCGCAAAAGACAGGGTCTATATTTCGACCTACGGCTGCCAAATGAATGTGAACGACACTGACCGCATGCATGCGCTGCTCGAAATGATCAACTATGAGCCGGTTTATGCCCCCGAAGACGCTTCGCTAATCATTATCAATTCGTGCAGCATTCGTGAAAAAGCCGTGCACAAGGTGCACTCTGAAGTCGGCAAATATCGAAAATTAAAAGACAAGAACCCAGCTTTGAAAATCGGCGTGGGCGGTTGCGTGGGTCAGCAAGAAAAAGGCCAGCTTTTGAAAGATTTGCCCTTGCTCGATTTCGTTTTTGGTACCGATTCAATCGATAAACTGCCGTCATTGGTGCAAGAGGTGCGCGGTAAATATAAAGCGCGTGCAGTAGAAGCGAAGTTCGCTCACGGCGAACCTTATCAAATCGAAACCTTGATAAAAAATCCTGGAGTGGCCACCTTCGTAAATATAGCCAAAGGCTGCGATAATTTTTGTACTTTTTGTGTGGTGCCATTCACGCGGGGCCGCGAACGCTCACGCCAGATCGACGAAGTCGTGCGCGATGTGCAGAATTTGGTGAAACGTGGAGTAAAAGAAGTCACACTCCTTGGGCAAAATGTAAACTCGTACAAATCAAGTGGCGGCGAAAACTTTTCTGAACTTTTAAAACGCGTGGCCAACGACACTGACATCGAACGCATTCGCTACACCACAAGCCACCCTAAAGATTTTGATTTAGAACTCGCTCACGTTATGCGCGATTACTCGAAAAAAATCATGGAGTACATTCACTTGCCGGCGCAATCGGGCAACACCGAAGTGTTAGCGCGCATGAATCGCGGTTACACTCGCGAAGAGTATCTCGCGAAAGCCAAAATGCTGATGCAGAATGTTCCTAACGCCGTTTTCTCGACAGATTTAATTACGGGCTTTCCGGGCGAGACTGATGAGCAATTTCAAGACACACTTTCGCTTTTAGATGAAGTGCCTTATGAAAGCATTTATGCCTTTAAGTACAGCCCGCGGCCGTACACGAAGGCGGCGAAATTTACAGATCAGCTACCTGAAGATGTCAAGGGTGATCGCCTGACTCGTTTGCTAGCGAAGCACCGGGAGATCGCTTTTAATTTGACGAGAAAGTATGAGGGGCAAACGCTTCAAGTTTTGGTTGAAGAGTTTCATGAAAGTGAAGGTCGCGGTTTCGGACGCAGCACGCAGAATAAATCCGTGCATTTTCATGGACGCCGCGATTTGATAGGCCAAACAGTTCCGGTGAAGATCACCAAGGCTTATCCGTCGACTTTGCACGGGGAGATTGTGTCACCTTCATTGGCAGCAGGGGGGGCTACGTTATGACCAATATCGATATAAATTTAACTTCAAAAACAGAGTGGATTGAAATGTTCCCATTTGGCGTGGCTATGGGGGCCAACCAAATGCGACCAGTTATGATTTTCAAGGACAAAGAAGAGCGCCGCGTGTTGCCCGTTTGGTTGAGCCATATGGATGCCGGTATTGCGGTGGCACAATCGTCACCTGGCAGTCATCAGGTCACGACCAGTGTATCGGGCTCACCCCATGAATTATCGTGGTTTGTTTTGGGCACGTTAGGTGTGGCTCTTGAAAGTTGCATTTTTAAAAAAGTGACAGGTCATCACCAATATGTGGAGCTTAACTTTAAAGCGTCGGCAGGTAAACGTTTGCCGACGAAGTTGCAGCGTTTAGAAGCGCGAGCTGATGATGCCATTTCTTTTTGTTTACGTTCGGGTTGCAAGTTTTTTGCAACGTTTGATTACATAGAAAAATCACGGGTCCTTGAGGGCGAGATGGTCGGTATGAAAACCAACGATCACACCCAGCAGCAGCAGGGGCCGCCGAAATATTTGAACTGATTTATCAGCGGTCGTATGGTGAACGACCACTAGAAAGAGTTAGAAAATGTTAATCCCCCTTCCGCACGGTCAACCCAAAATAGGCGAAGGGACTTTTCTGGCTCCAAACGCCACACTTGTCGGCGATGTAACCATCGGTAAAAACTGTTCTGTCTGGTTCAACGCTGTCATTCGCGGCGATGTAATGCCCATTAAAATCGGCGACGAAACCAATATTCAAGATGGCACGATCATTCATGGCACTTACAAAAAGTGCGGCACGACCATCGGCAGTCGCGTGACGGTGGGTCACGCAGTGGTTTTGCACGGTTGCCAAATAGGCGATCGAGTGTTGATCGGCATGGGCGCGATTATCATGGATAACGCCAAAATCTCGAGTGACTCATTCGTTGCCGCGGGTGCCTTGATAACAGAAGAAAAAACTTTCCCGCCAGGTGTGTTGATTGTCGGCCGCCCAGCGGTAGTGAAGCGCGAACTGACCCCTGAAGAACTCGCGTTTTTAAATAAATCAGC
>JAYUVI010000384.1:0-2725 GCA_043754135.1 Bdellovibrionales bacterium
CTGTGCAATTCAAAGCGTCTTTTACTGATCCCAACACGTTTGTCGATGTGATTGAATCTCAAAATAGCCGTTCACTCATGTTAAATGGTAAACCCGATACCGCAAGTGGCGTGGACTCAAAAACGCGCGCTCTGGCGGCACTTATTCCACTTTCGATTGCGCCTTTTAATGTTGAGAAGGTTTTTATTGTTGGTTTAGGTGCCGGGCTAAGCACGGCCATAGCGACGTCATTTAAAGAAGTCGAACATGTAGATGTTGCAGAAATCTCTCGTGGTGTGATTGACGCTTTACCGTTTTTTAATGAGTTCAATAACAATCTCGAGAGTCGCAAGAGTAAGTTCAGTCTACACCTCGGTGACGCTTATAAAATTTTACATGATTCGAACAAAATATATGATCTTATTATTAGCGAGACCACACATCTTTGGGTGAGTGGTGTTGAAAAACTTTATACTCACGATTTTTACCAACAAGCCGCTGAACGGCTTCGCCCAGACGGCCTTTATGTTCAGTGGTTGCCACCGTTTAATTTAGATAACGATACATTTAAAACGGTTGTGCACGGCTTTCAATCGGTATTTACTCACACAACAATATGGGCAACACCCACCACGTCACTTATTCTGATTGGGTCGCGCAAGCCCCTCCAACTTGATATCAATAAGTTAAATCAGAGGTTTCACGAAAATATCGATTACTACAAAAAGCAGGTGGGCCTCACCCAGCCCTTGAGCGTACTGACTCTGCAACTTTTAAACCCGTATTTGACCTATTTACTCGGGCGAGAATCGAATGACTTACATACTCTTGAAAACCCGTTGCTCGAGTATAAAGCCGGTCGCACTTTTTTTTCAGCTACATCCACCGATGTGAACCAACTAGTCACCGACATTTACGCGCGCAATGCGCATCAAAAGTACAAAGCGCAAATGAAAGCGGTTGAACCCAGTGTCGCAGCTAGCCACTTAAGCCGAAAGACTTTGCTCGAAACCCTAAGCCAGCGCGAGACCACCGCTTCGCTCTTTCGAGATACGAAAGTGCTCATCGCCGATGGGTACCTTTTTCACCGCGATCGTAATAATTTTATGCTCATGCAAAAAGACCCGAAAACTTTTAAATTCGACTCAGTCGGTACGTTTTATAGAAAAGCGCTAACGACTAAGACCGCCATACCAGATTCTTTGAAGCCTGTTTTAGTGAAAGAAGAAAATCTTTTGCGGCTCGCTAAAATAATCCACATGCTCTCCGCGAACGAAGTGCCTGTGCGGTTTAATTTTCTACACGAGTTATTTCAAGTCGAATGCGATAAAGTAGACTGTATGAAAAATAAACTTTTGTTAATTCGCCTGGCTGCTGGCGAAGATGAATACAAAAAGCAAGCTAAAGAATTAGCCCAAACTCGCGCGTGGGAGAACCCCGACCCGCAAGTTCGCAAAAGATTTTCGGCTTTGGTTGATCGATTTTTTATTGAAGCGTTTTAACTTAAATTGAAGCGTTTTAACTCAATTTTTTTAACCTACTTTCAACTTATTGAAGTCATTTTTCAGCTTTGGCTATTTGCTCATCAACGTCTTGCAATCTCTTCAGTAATTTATCTCGTACTGCACCTTCGGGCGCTGTGGTTAAAGCGTCGACAAGCACGGCTCGGGCGACCATATGGCGCCCCGTTTCAGAATAGAGCTTAGCGGCTAAAGATCGCGCCCATAATGGCGCGCCGTTTAGTGCTGCTCGATTATAAAATTGCGCGGCCATTAATTTATCGTCTAATTCGTATAAAAAATGATACCCCGCGCGAAAGAGCACCACCCAATCGTTAGGAAAGTTCTCTACAGATTTTTTGAATAAAAGGGTTGCGCCGTCGCGATCATCAACCACAATACTCAATAGCATGGGCCCTACGCGGGCAGGCAATTGCCAGCGAGGGGCACACTCTAGAACCACGGCTAGCATATGGTAAACCCAGCCTTCTTTACAATTCGGTGTTCGATTTACGCCCACTCGCGGGCCACCCTGCGGAGAAAAATTCTGCTCGCATAAATCACTGTCTTGCAAGACCCTCAACCAAAAAGAATCGGCAATAACTTCATTGTAGCCAAGTGAGAATTTTTTTATTTCAGCTGGTGGGGCAAACAACAACTGCCGTGCCGGGGCTTGCATAAATTGTTTTCTAAAAATATTGAGCGTTTGCACCAGAGCAAATGCGACTAAAGCATAAACCATGAGCTTTTGAGAGTGTGACATATTTCAAGTATAAGGCGGTAAAAAAAAACTTGCCACGCTTTCGCGTGGCAATCCGAGTTTAATTATATTGCAGTTACAGATTTAGTTCGAGTTCACGCCGTCTACAACTTGAAGGAACGTCTTAGTGTTTGTCATTGTCCACTCTTCGTCAACGTTTGAACCAACATTTGTATTCGCAATCGCCGTGAATACATCAGGCGAGCTAGGACCTCCTGCACCAAGGCCCCACATCGCCAACGCTACCTGTGCTGCCATAGCGCCAGGAGCTGGTGCACCCGCCGCAGGCACCATGCAACCAGGAGCATACATAGCATCACCACAGACACCGCCAGCACCCAAGAGGTAGTTCCAAGTAGCAGTAGCAGTTGTCGCCATAGAGGCTACAACAGCTTCAACTTGGTAGCGACCTGCACAGTTGAGTGAAGGAGCAGCCGCGTTCGCCGCGTTTACGGCACCGCCAGTAAACAGATTTGTGCGAGGTGTG
>JAYUVI010000385.1:0-8667 GCA_043754135.1 Bdellovibrionales bacterium
TTTATGGACTTTTTAACCCGTAGCCCCCGCCGCCCGGTGACATAATTGTGAGTGTCTCACCCTTTTTGATTTTCATCGCACCTGATGAAGCGAGATCTTCTGTCTCGCCATCGACATGTTGTAAAATCATTTCAGCGCCCATAGCTGATTTACCACCTTGAATGCCCTCGGGCTTGTGCGGTGGCGAAGCAAAATTCCAGCTTAGGTCGGCATCTTCTGTTACGCGTAAACTCCGCACGACCCCGGCGCCGCCATTGTAGCGACCTTCCCCAGACGACTGACTACGAAATCCACTCCCTAAAATCTGCACCGGGTAAGTGCTTTCCATGAGTTCGATAGAAGGCGGTGGGGAGCTGCGCTTCCACAACGAGATGCCATTTAATCCCACACCACGCTCACTCGCCCCTGACCCACAAGGTAAACTGTCGCTCAAAACGCGACCATCTTGAAAACGAATTTGATAAGCGCAGTAAGATGTACCTGAAGACGCCCAAGCGTGTTTTTTGTGAATGGCACCGAGGCAGGTCATCACCAAATTGGCGACCAGATTCAAGCCATCCGTGTGACCAAGCGCCACCGAGCTCGGGAAGGCCGAATTCACTAAACTGCCACGCTGAGCTTTGACATCAAAACGCTTAAACAAACCGGAGTTAATGGGAATATCGAGCCCAAGCAAACTGATCGTCACGCCAATGACTGCGCCAATTACAGCTGAATCGGTCAGAAATAGCCCATCGCCTGCAGTGGTGCCGGCAAAATCAAAATTAAACTGGTTCTCGTGGTGTTCAATGCGCAAACGCAACGTTTGCGTCGGTGAAATTTGCAGCTCAGCAGTGCTGGTGCCCTCACCTACATCATCGAGTTGTCGATTAAAGCCCTGCTCAGTGGCTTCGAGGTACTGGCGCACTCGCGTTTTATTAAAATCAAAACGGCCACCCGCTTGCATTTCAATTTTCAAACGGCTTCGTAAGGCGAGCAGTCGCTGCGCCTCTTTAATCAATTCATCAATAAAACCGGGTGGCGTTTGAGGGTGACTTTTCAAAGCCTCAACAATCGCCGTATTAATCTCACCTTTAATAAAAAACGGGCTTGGCGGTATACGCAATCCCTCAGCGTCAACCGTCTTAAAAACCCCCGCACTACGGGGTAGTGACAGGCGACTCGCCACCAATAATTCAGCCGGCACAGCACCTTTAAGTGCTTTTGTGCCGACACCTAAAATTAAAGTCGGGCACGAGAGTAAAGTGCCACCTGAAAAAGGGTCATTGGTGACAACAATGTCGCCATCTAAAAGTCGTAAATATTTATGTGTCACTTCACAACACTGCGGCAAAGTGCCGATGTCAGCGAGCGATTGATATTTCAAGTGCAGCGTTTGCAGTTCAGAAGTCATAAGACACGCGCGCGAAAAACCCGAAAAAACGGCCTGCAAAGAGTTAAGTAATGATTGCGCTTCTAAACGATTCATTTCACATCCTTAAGCAGTGCTGAAGTCAGAAAAAAATCATCGCCAATCACTTGGCCGCCCAAATATTTTTGTACGCGATGAGCGAGGGGTCCACAAAGTGTCAAACCCACAAGGTGATGTTGCGGTAAGTGTTGCAAAATTTCATAGCGCCAACTCTCACCCGCCATTTTGACTATTTGTTCAGCCAATTCGCTGCCTGAGAGGTGAGTCGAGTCAGCCATATTTCGCGCATAAACCGCTAAGGCTTCAGTCAAGCGGGTGCGGCCGCGATCTTGAATTTTTTCTTTTATGCCCGACACCGGTTCAGACTTATCTTGCATAAGAAGTAAATCAAGCAGGGTAGGGGCTAAGCCGCGACCAAATAAAATAGGCCCGGGGTCGAGAGTTATACGCTCCGAAGTCAGAGTGAATTCACTGAAAAACCCTCGACCTAAACGGGTGAGCGGCTGAATTTGCGGGCGTACAAAGGGTGAGTGTTCGAAGGCCAGGGCACCAGTGGGCACACTGTACTCGTGCACGAGCTCAGTGTGTGGTCGAAAAAATAAAAAATCTTCGATGCCGCAATAAAAAAGTGGCGTGGTACGCGCAAAATTCTGGCTGACAAAATTTGTGAAACTGAAAGCGGTTTCTAGTGGCGGCACTTTCATTGCCAAAACATCGGCTAAATCATGGGGGCCAAATTTAACAGTGGCTTCAGGTTTGAGTACTTTTTGCAGCTCCGCTTGCACAGCCGTTAAAATTTCAAGGTAGTAGCGACTCGCATAGGCGTTGTAGATGGCACTCCAAAAGCGTGACTTTTCATCTGATTTTTTTGCCGTTGGGGGCTTTGGCCCGCCCGTCGATGACGTTTGCACGGCCGAGCTTAAAAATACCTGAAAGCCCTTCGCAGTTAAGTAAGCCGCCGAGCGTTTTTCATTTTCAGCATTACGATTCGAATGCAAAAAGCAGATCGCCACATTTTTAATTTCATGCAGGGCCAGTTTGCTAACTAAGAATTCAAGTTCATTTTCGTCCAGCAATTTTTCTATATGGCCGCTCGCGTTTGTTCGCTCTTGCACACCAAAAATTAATTCGTGGTCTAATAGAAAGCTGTTGCGCTCAGGGCGCGTAGTAAAATGTGCGGTTTTGAGTGGCACAGCCATTTCGAGCCAATTTTCAAAACCTAATGTAGTTAAAACTGCGATGGGTGAGCCATGAGCGGCATCGATAATCTTAAGTGGCAGATTGGTGAGTATTTGCACGTGGTCGACTTCAGTGATTTCATTTTTTGTAAAAAACGCGCCGAGAGCCAGATGGGGCGAGCCTTGCGGCACAATCATTCGCTGCTTGATAAGCGGTTCGGAATTGGCTTTCGCAGGGTCCCGGCTGCTCCGCCCCGCCACTTCGACGACTGATTCACCTAGATGCAATCCTATTGACCACGACATCTACACATCCTACTTTAACTTTCTTATGTATGCGACTTCTTACATCGTTACAATTGATGGTCCCGCAGCTTCGGGCAAAACTTCGGTGAGCCGCCGCTTGGCCGAGATCCATGAGTGGTCTTGGATTTCAACCGGGGCTTTTTACCGTGGACTTGCCTATGTAGCGAAACGGGAGGGCATTTCTTTAGATGATGAAGCGGCGTTAGCCAAGCTCTGTGTTGCGAATGTTTGGCAGGTCAAGATGGCCGCCGACCGCACTAAGGTATTCTTACACGGTTGTGAAGTGACCGATGAGATTTACAAAGAGGAAAACGGCTCGACCGCCAGCCTAGTCAGCCGTTTTAGCGAAGTTCGGGCCAATCTTTTAGAGGCCCAACGCCAATGTGCGACGAACGTCACCGGTCTTGTTGCCGAGGGACGCGACTGTGGGACAGTGGTGTTCCCCAACGCCAGCTTAAAAATCTTTATCACTGCGGGGAGCGACGATCGGGCCGAACGAAGAGCTAAAGAAGAGGGGCGAGACATTGAAGAAATGCGCGCGGCCCAGGTCATAAGAGACCAGCAAGACAGTTTTCGTAAGGCGGCGCCTATGCAAATTCCCCCCGATGCGCATGTTATTGATACCACTGGCCATAGCTTAGATGATGTCGTCGATATAGTTGATGCTTTAACTCGAAAAGAGCTTGAGCTCTAAAGACTTCGCCACTATAAGATGGCTAACCCAAAACGAAATTTTAACTTTTAGTTTAAGTTTTATTGGGGAAATAAAGGGAATGAAGCCTTGCCACCTTTGCTTTAGGGCGCACGAGCTGAGTTCACCTCAGGAGGTAACAATTGCAAATGGTAGATACAAATAAGGCACAAAAATCAAAAGCAAAGGCGCAACTTGAGCAGGTACTAGCCGCTCTAGATGCAAACGATGAAAAAGTCCCCGCGAATCCGAGTCTTTTTACTTTCGAAAAAAGAAAAGATGATTCATTCGAGCAACTCTTCACTGAAGCCGTCAGTAAAAATGACTTCAAAGTGGGCGATGTTGTCACCGGTCGCGTGGTCGAAGTTCAAACTGATTTTGTGCTCGTTGATATCAATTACAAAAGCGAAGGTTTGATCCCGGTTAGTGAATTTCGCGTGGTCGAAGGCGTTCGCAATGTTGAAGTGGGCCAAGAGGTTCAAGTTTACATAGACAAAATCGAAAACGAAAATGGCATGATCGTTCTGTCGAAAGACAAAGCAGATATGCTCCGTGCGTGGGATGATATTTCACGTGCAGCTGAAAACGAAGAAGTGATCGAAGGTACTATTATTGCGAAAGTAAAAGGCGGTTTGAGCGTCGACATTGGCGTAAAAGCATTCTTGCCTGGTAGCCAGATTGATCTGCGCCCAGTTCGCAATATGGATCAGTTCATCGGCAAAACTTATAAATTTAAAGTTATCAAGTTCAACAAACGCCGCGGCAACATCGTGCTTTCTCGTCGCGCTCTTTTAGAGCAAGAACGCGAAAGCCTCCGCACTCAAACTCTCGATGCTATGAAAGAGGGTTCACGCGTACGTGGTGTGGTGAAAAACATCACTGACTACGGTGTGTTCATTGATTTGGGCGGTATGGATGGTCTTCTCCACATCACTGACATGAGCTGGGGCCGCATTAAGCACCCATCTGAAATGGTGAATGTGGGCGATGAGCTTGATGTTGTAGTACTGAAATATGACAACTCTAAAGAACGTGTAAGCCTAGGTCTGAAACAGTTGAAAGCTGACCCGTGGATGGCAGTTGCAGCTGAATTTGTTCCTGGTAAGCGCGCAAAAGGCAAAATCGTTAGTCTTACAGATTACGGTGCATTTGTTGAGCTTGCTGAAGGTGTTGAAGGCTTGATTCACGTCAGTGAGATGAGCTGGACAAAACGCGTGAAGCACCCGAACCAACTTGTAAAAGTGGGTGACGAAGCTGAAGTGCAGGTGCTTGAAGTTGACGGCGAAAACCGCCGTATCAGCCTCGGCATGAAGCAATTGCAGCAGAACCCATGGGTTGAATTAAAAGAATCTTACCCACCAGGCACTATTATCGAAGGCGAAGTGAAATCAATCACTGATTTCGGCGCGTTCGTGGGTGTTGAAGATGGTATTGATGGACTCGTGCACATTTCAGATTTCTCTTGGACAAAACGTGTGAATCATCCGTCAGAATTCTTTACCAAAGGTCAAAAAATTCGCGCGGTTGTTTTGGGCGTTGATGTTGAGAACGAGCGTTTCAGCCTTGGTGTGAAACAGCTTGAATCTGACCCATGGACAGTTGTGGATCAGAAATTCGGTATTGGCACACAACACGATGTAAAAGTGATGAAGATGGCTGATTTTGGTGTGTTTGTTGAACTCGATGAAAACATCGAAGGTCTTATCCACATTTCTGAACTTTCACTGAAGCGTATTGATAAGCCCGACGACGTTGTACAAGTGGGCGAAAGCGTTCGTGCAGAAGTGATCTCTATTGATAAAGATGCACGCAAAATCGCGTTGAGCGCGAAACTTGTGAAGTTGCGCGAGCAAAAAGCGGATGTCGCAGAATATGCGAAGAAAGCTACAGCCACTTCTAAAGCGAGCCTTGGTGATCTTTTTGCTGATGCTTTAAAAGACGTTTCTGTTAAGAAAAACGAGTAATAGTGATAAAGCCCAGCTCTCTCTATGAGGGCTGGAGCAAGTGATCAAAGGCCTTCGGGCCTTTGACCAACCCTTCAAAGACTTTTCAACTTCTGGAGTGCAGCATGCGTAAGTTCTTAGGCACTGCGTTTATTATCCTCATTGTTATATCATTTGCGAGTTGCTTGATGCTGTCGAACAGCTTGATGAGCGGTTTGCATTTGCAAGAGCAATCGCTCACTAAACCTTCGATTTTATTTCTTGAACTTGAAGGTGTAATTATTGATGGCAAAGATTTTCTCGAAAATTTAAAAGAATACGCGAAAGATGACGACATCAAAGGTGTTTTGATCCAGGTCAATTCGCCAGGTGGAGTGGTGGGCCCGAGCCAAGAGCTTTACACCGAAATCAAACGCGTGCGGGATGAGCTTAAAAAACCTGTGGTGGTTTCATGCTTAGGCTTAACTGCGAGTGGTGGTTATTATGCCGCTGTTGCTGCTGATAAAATCGTCACCAACCCTGGTGCTTTGCTGGGCTCGATCGGCGTGATTATGGAGTTCGTTAATCTCGAAAAACTTTACGAGTGGGCCAAGGTCAAACGTTATTCGATTAACACCGGCGCCTATAAAGATTCAGGTGCTGAGTACCGCGAAATGCGCGACGACGAGCGCCAACTTTTTCAAAGCTTAGCCAATGAGGTTTTGCTCCAGTTTAAGAAAACTGTGGCTGAGGGGCGTAAGCTTTCGCTCGAATTTGTGAGTAAGTATGCGGATGGCCGAATTATGACAGGGGCCACAGCGGTGGCTTTGGGTTTTGCTGATAAAGTCGGCACCCTTGAAGACGCGAAACGTATGGTGGGTCAGCTTGCCGGCTTGGGAGAACACCCTGAGATTTTCACTCCGCCGCCGAAACGCCCCGATTTTTTAGAAAGCATAATGGCTGAGACGAAATCAAAAATTTCGCTCACCGGCGCTGTACAAGATGTCGTCAACACCAAGTTATTGGGCCAACCCCTTTACCTAATGCCTGGGTTTTTGCGCCCATGAAGGCTGCAAAGAAAACCAAAAAGAAAGTGGCCACTGCCAGAGCCAATAAGTCGAAAACGGCCGCGGTAAAAGCGAAAAAGTCGAAAGCCGTCGCGGGTCAGTCAACAGGGCAACCGCAAAGTTTGATTCACTCACACACTTATGTTTGGCCGCAAGAACGCGACGTCATGTTACGCCCAGATCGCATTAATTACGTACGCCAGATTCGTAAACCTGAAGGCTGCGTGTTTTGTAAGGCCCGCGACATGGGTGTGCAGATTGATAGCCTTTGTCTTTATAAAAATAAGCACGCTATGATTATATTGAACAAGTACCCGTACAATTCGGGGCATGTGATGGTTTTGCCCACACGCCATTGCGGTGATATCACTGAACTGAGTGACGACGAGTACTTCGAGATGCAGCGGCTGGTGAGACGTGTAGTGAACGTGATCAAAAGCGAGTACCCTATTCAAGGTTTAAATATTGGCCTGAATATGGGTGCCGTTGCCGGCGCCGGATTGCCAGATCACTTGCATTGGCATTTGATACCGCGTTGGCAGGGGGATACAAATTTTTTCCCCCTCATTGCCGAGACCAAAGTGCTCGCACAAACACTCGAGCAAGTTTATGAACGCTATTCGAAGTATGATTATGAAGGAGACAAATAAGTGAACCCGGCTTTGATCAACAAAGATTTTCAATTTGATCACGTGGGGATTGCCGTGCAGTCACTCGCGGAAGGCGAAAAAGTCTACACGGCCATGGGTTTCGTCGCTTGCGGGGTCGAAGAAGTTCAAAGCGAAAAAGTGCGAGTGAAAATGTTTGAGCTCGGTAATGAATCGCGCATTGAACTTTTAGAGCCGACATCGCCTGAAAGCCCAGTGGCCAAATTTTTAGCCAAACGTGGACCGGGCATTCACCACATCTGTTTACGTGTCGCTGATATTCGCCAGGCGCTTAAAACTCTAAAAACAGCACAAGTGCGACTTATTCACGAAGAGCCTTTTCGTGGCGCCCACAGTTGTGATGTGGCGTTTATTCACCCTTCCAGCGCAGGCGGCGTACTTGTCGAACTCAGCCAGAAAATGGGTGGCTAGTGTTACGTGACCTCTGTTCATTTCAGTTAGAACCGTGGGGTACGCCATGAATGGTCAGCAAAATGTTTTGCCACTCACTTATGTAGTTAAACGACTCATTATTATCAACGTCAGTCTCTGGGTGGGTTTGATTCTGATCGTGCAAAATATGTTTATGAGCTCGCCGTATTTTTATGAATGGCTAGGGTTTATACCGCTCCATTTTTTTAAAGATTTTTGGGTTTGGCAGATCTTCACGTACATGTTTTTACACTCCGAAAACGTGTTTCACGTGCTGTTTAACATGCTTCTTTTATGGTGGTTAGGCGCGGAGCTCGAGGTCTATTGGGGTCGCCGTTACTTTTTAATTTATTATCTCACTTGCGGAGTGGGCGCGGCTGTTGTGTATCTGATGACCGTTCTGACTTATTACTTTATCACGGGCAATGTGGCGCCGCTCGCGTCTCCGGTGGTGGGGGCTTCGGGAGCTATTTTCGGTTTGATTTTGGCTTATGGTCTGATTTTTGGCGAGCGTGTGGTGTATTTTCTTATGGTTTTCCCCATGAAGGCTCGTTATTTCGTTATGATCATCGGCGGTGTTGAGCTGATGAACCTGCTCTCGCAAGGGTTTTCGAGCCAGGTGGCCAACTTGGCTCACTTGGGGGGCATTGTGACGGGGTATTTGATGCTGAAAATTGGCCCACGTATTCAAGAGCTGCTTCTTCGCCGGCGTACCCGCGCCTATGGACGCAAATTAAAATTGGTGGTAGACAATGAGGGCCGCATCGCACAAGACGATAAAAACAATGGCCCGCGCTATTGGAACTGAGTGAGGTTAAAAATGAGTCTGAAGAACGCTATTGATAAACTGAAGTACGATTCACGTATGTCTGAAATCAATTTAAAAAGCCAAATTGTGACCCATCAAGATTTGAAAAAGAATCTCGAAAAACTGCCTGACGTTGCTGCCAACTCAGCACCGCTTGATCTGGATTCGGATCGCGACGACGACGACTTGGGCGCGAATTAATTCG
>JAYUVI010000386.1:0-5699 GCA_043754135.1 Bdellovibrionales bacterium
AAAATAGAATTCAAAACCTCAGCTGAAATACTCGAATCAAGCTCGGTACCCGACTCAACGAAATAATCGAGCACGATTTCACGTTCAATTACAATTAAAGCCCCCACGCCCTTCTGCGCTAACTGAATAGCCCCTTGCGCGATCTCTTCAATGTTATGGCGTGCCTGGATCGAAGCTGCGCCAAATAACAACGGATTCGACCCGATCTGTGCAAGCGCGCGCCGAATTTCAGCCTGAAACAAAATAACCACGATCAAAAATAAATTCGAGAAAAAAAGTTCGAGAATCCAGTTAAACGTAATGAGCTCAAACCAAATACTTAAGAAATAAGCGATGGCGAGTACACCCATGCCCGAAAGAATCTGTACGGCACCTGATTTTTTAGTGAGTAGGAGGGCCCGATAAACCACGAGCCAAACCACGATAAGATCTACGGCATCACGAAACTCGAGCTGCTGAACGAAAAACTTGGTGTTCTCAAAAAAATTCTGCAGTAACAATGTTGCTCTCTCTGTGTCGCTTTCAACTGTCTAACTACTTCATACCTAATTCGACTTTTTACCTACTACGCGCCCACTTCACCTACGCTGTTACCGGACCAGTGTTGCCCATAGGGTCACGCGAGCCGCCCGGAATTTTGTTCTTCTTTTTTTCTTCGTCTTCAGCCTTAGCGGCTTGACGCTGTTCTTCTTCAAGTTTCGTTTTAAAATCATCGCGACGGCTCGCCAATTCTTGTATTGTCGTGCCCTTCATAAGCAGATCTACTTCCTCAGCATCGAGCGTTTCGTACTCGAGAAGCGCTTTCGCGATACCGTGTAAGGCATCTAAATTGTTATTTAATATTTCGATCGCTTTATCATGACCGTTCATGATGATGCGTTTCACCTCGGCATCAACCTCTTCGGCCTTTGACTCCGAGTACTCACGATGATTCGTCATCGACATACCTAAAAATACCGGGCCTTCCCGCTTTTCTAAAGCAAGCGGGCCAATCTTTTCACTCATACCCCACTCACACACCATACTGCGGGCAAGAGCCGTGGCCCGTTCAATGTCGTTACCTGCACCTGTCGTGTAATCTTTAAAAATAATCTCTTCAGCTGCACGCCCACCAAATAAAAACGCCACGGAATTCTCAGCTCTGCTCTTGGTTAAATTGAGCATGTCCTCTTTAGGCAGAGTTTGCGTCACACCTAAAGCCATGCCCCTAGGTATAATCGAAACTTTGTGAATAGGGTCCATACCCGGTAGAACTTTGCCGACGAGTGTATGACCGGCTTCGTGATAAGCTGTCAATTTGCGATCTTCGGCACTTACGATCATCGATTTACGTTCGCTGCCCATCAAAATTTTATCTTTGGCTTTTTCGAAATCTTCCATTTCGATTTTGTTTTTATCGGTACGTGCCGCTTGCAACGCCGCCTCGTTCACGAGGTTTTCTAAATCCGCACCGCTAAAACCAGGTGTGCCACGCGCAATGCGAGAGATATCGACATTTGAGGCAAGAGGAGTTTTACGACTGTGCACTCTCAAAATCTGTTCACGGCCATTTAAATCAGGGCGATTGACCACCACACGACGATCGAAACGACCAGGGCGCAAAAGTGCCGGGTCAAGAACGTCAGGGCGGTTAGTCGCCGCAATTAAAATCACGCCTTCGTTACTTTCAAAGCCGTCCATCTCGACAAGCAATTGATTCAAGGTCTGTTCGCGTTCATCGTGACCGCCACCCATACCTGAACCACGGTGGCGCCCGACAGCATCGATCTCGTCGATGAAGATTAAGCATGGAGCATTCTTTTTACCTTGTTCAAAAAGATCACGCACGCGACTCGCGCCTACACCTACAAACATTTCAACGAAATCTGAACCTGAAATAGTGAAGAACGGCACATTCGCTTCGCCCGCCACTGCGCGCGCAAGCAAAGTTTTACCAGTACCAGGCGAACCCACTAGCAACACACCTTTTGGTATACGACCACCTAGGCGAGTGAATTTTTTGGGGTCTTTCAAAAATTGCACGATCTCAACAAGGTCTTGTTTGGCTTCTTCAACCCCGGCGACATCTTTAAACGTCACGCGGTTTTTATTTTCAGTCATTAACCGGGCCCGAGACTTACCAAAGCTCATCGCTTTACCACCACCGGCTTGCAACTGACGAAAGAAAAATGCCAGCATGAACACGAGCAGAATCACCGGCAACCAATTCACGAAGATCGACGCAAAAAATGAATTCTCGTTGTATTCGTATTTGGGCACTATGCCGTTTTCAACAGCTGTTTTATAGCCACCTTCAGTGTCGGTATTACCGAATATCTGAAATTTGGTCGCATTTTGATATTTCGTTGCATATTGCTTTTTAATCTCACCGACGATTTCGCGATCGCGAAAAGTGAGTGTTTCAATTTCTTTATTTTTTAAAGCTTCAACTAACTTGGGGTAATCGAAATCGCGAATCGTGATGTGTCGTTGCGCTTGATACATTTGAAAAAACAATACGCCCAGCACTAAAAAGATTGCCCATAATGCCATTGTCTTCTGCGAATTTCTCATCCGTGACCCTTCTGTTATTTCTACTATGGTAACATGATTTGTGCTCAAGCCACAATTTACGACTTAAGGCCGCTATTTAATTTTGACGGCTTTTATTCGCAGTGTATCAATTACCCACACATGCTTAAGAATCTCAAATGTGTATGCACTTTTCGCATTGTCAAGACGACGACAGATCTCTTCAATTTGCCCCTGCGTATAGGCGAAAATGCCTATGGAGCGCAGGTATCGCGCCACTGTTGTTTTTTTTCCAGCAAGACTTAATGCTAGGAAATCAGCACGACTAAAACCAGTCTCTTTTTGGGTCGTTGTGTGTAGAGATTCATTTGTTAAACTTTCGACGATTTGTAAAAATGATCGCGCTAAACTCGACTGACTTCCAGGGGATTTTTTTTCCAAACTTGGTAACCACTTCTGACGCAACCAGTTGCGTAGCGGATCGGTATTTTCATTCGACGGGTCACCTAGCCAATCCAGTTTTAATTCTTTGGCATAAGCGTGAATCTCACTCTTCGATAAGTTGAGCAGAGGCCGAAGACGCTCGCTCTCTACCGAATAAAAACTCATCGCCCGTAAACCTTCTACGCCAGTACCGCGAATGAGCCGTAACATTTGCGTTTCTAGCAAATCATCGCGGTGGTGTGCCAGGGCCACAACAGGTTGCACTTGATCACGCTTTCGAATTTTCGCGACTACTTTCGCGATTTGGGCAAAACGAAAATCACGCAGAGCCGCTTCCGAAGCGGTGGCGGCTTTTGACCGCCGATCCCGCACCGACGGCCGGCTTGTCACCTCATTGGTGTAAAAAGGCAAATCTAAATTCTGCGCTAATTTCTGCACAAACTTCTGCGCCCGTTCGCGGTAACGGGTCTGCGCCTTCGTGCCCACTAAACCATGGTGCACGTAAACAACAGACAGTTCGATTTTTAACACCGGCTTTAAACGCTGCAGAAGCTGCAAGAGAACAACTGAGTCAATGCCGCCCGACACCGCCACAAGCACATGACGGGTCGCGAGCGTAGACTGACGCCAATCTCGCAAGACTTGATGTTCTTGCGCGCGCCACTTTAATTTTGAACGACCCAACCGGCGGTGAAGCATCCGCCATTCTTACAACGAACCGGCTGCGGAGGATAGCCCTGAACGAGCACATCCCAGCCATTATTTCGGCAATCGCCATTTATACAACGGGTAAGATAACTGCCACGGCCGACTTCGAAGGTGCTCCAGCCGTTTCGCAAGCAGCTGTCGCTGTCATAAGAATTCAAACAAGTGACCTCAACAAGCAAGCGGCCATTCAATATATTAAAAATACGCCAGCCTTCGTTAAAGCAGCCGCCCGGCTTACATGTGGTTTCTGCAACTAAACGATTTTGGTATTCCTCTAACCAACCGTTTTGCATGCAATCGCCGCTCTGACAACTGATCAACGAACTCTCGCCTGTGCGCTCATTGTAAGCCTGCCAACCCTCCTGCATACAATTGTCGAGCACACAGCTGACGTCGAGATTAGCGTGAGCAACGCCTGCGCCAAGAATACCCGTAGCAATGAAAACCAATAATTTTGTGATAAGAACAGTCCGCATACATGACCCCCCGTTTGGGTTTCATGTTATTCACGGTTACCAACAAAAGTCTAGACGTCTTAAAAAGTTTTAAAAACCACCCAAAATGAATGCGCCGTGGTGGCAAAAAGAAAAAGTGTGAGGAGTGCCCAAGCTGAAATTTTATAAAGACGCGCTACTTGTAAAGCCCGCCGCGAATAAGGTGCGGTAAAGCTCATCAGTTGCACATTTTCAGTGAGTGCGGCAATCAACCCGCGCGACGAGAAAGTGAACGCTAAAAGTGCAAAAATAAAAATGAAAATCGAGCCCATAACCGGAGTATCGGTTTAAAACATGAAGTGCTTAAGACCAGGGCTTAAGCTTCGTCGATAAAGCTTTTCATAATACTCAAGACTAGGCGTCGGGTGTTCGGCGAGCTTGGCTTTCTCATCCCACACGCGCAGCTGCAACTTTTCGCGAAAAAGCGGATCAGTTTCAAAGTTTGCCGCTTCACTCGCAGTCATTGGACCTCCCTGCAGCGCTAAAGTTTTCTGACTGGCCTCAGAAAGCTGGGCGACATAACTCGCACTAGTGGCGACCATATAGCGTTTAGCATCAACATGACCCCCGACAAGCTCAGCCACTTTTTCAGAAAAGCCTAAATCGTAAAGGTAGCGAGCACCCACTTTTTCATGATCGCGACGACCTAACCCCTGCATATTCTCCAGCGGATTATTCACATCGTGCAGATGCCCAATATCGTGAAAAAGTGCCGCCATAATCATATCTAGATCACCGCTTTGTTTTTCAGCCATCTGCGCACACTGTAGTGAGTGTTCTAATTGTGAGATAGGTTCGCCGATGTAATCGTGAGTAGCGCCATTTTTTAACAAATTAAATGCGGCAGAAAACATGCAACCTCCACGACATAAGTCGAAACCAATAAGTTATTGTAATAGTGAGCTCAACAATCGTCTAGTGCTTTTCGAATTGTACTCAACTCTCATCATATTCACATCACATCGCTGTTAGACAGAGTGTTCTAAAACATGTCACGCTTTAGACATGAGCAAATTGAATCACATCTTGCGCTTTTTCTTCACTGTATTTGTAACTCTATTTTTCACTGTTTTTCTTTCGGCAGGTTTCGCCAATGCAAACAGAAGAGTTCTCGTTATCGGGTGGGACGGCGCTCGCGGCGATATCGTGCACCACGCGGCGTGGGTGGCGAATCTTACACCTCAATTAAAAAAACTGATGTCACTCGGTCAATATGCTGCTTGTACTTCGCTTGACGATATCAATTGTGCCAAAGCCCACGGCGGTCCCCATATTGGTGAAGCAGAATGGCTCACCGGGCCGGGATGGGCGTCAGTGATCACCGGTGAAAATTCAAATTCTCACGGTGTACTCAGCAACAAAACCTCGAGCCTTAAAGTTTTTGCAACCACGACACGCGTACACCCCACTTTTTTCACTCAAGCCAAACGCTCAGGCTTAAAAACCGCGGCCGCAGGTGTCGGCGCTTTTCTCACCTCGCAGAAATCGGCGAATGGCTCAAGCCTATATTACGGCGTGGTTGATTATGAATGCGGCAGTGAC
>JAYUVI010000387.1:0-4086 GCA_043754135.1 Bdellovibrionales bacterium
TATCGCGATCTGTCACCCGAAGATGAGATAAAACTTCTTGATAAACATTTAAATCGCGTGACCGACACTTGCATCCCTGAAGAGCAAGCCATTCGCAAAATTGAACATGTAATTTTAGAAAAATGGAATACGGCGACCAAAGACAAAAAAGAATATCTGCCTCACCAGTATTTTTACGAAATCCTTAATGAAGGCATTTTGAAATCCTCTTACCAAATCGATGTGAAAAATTCATGGCTGGCGGCGGCTGCAGAAAAAAATCTGCCACTTTTTGTGCCTGGATGGGAAGACTCCACCCTTGGCAATATTTTCGCTGGTCACGTCATCGACGGTAGTGTGAGTCGCTATGCCGTAAAATCAGGCATCGAGTACATGGTTTCACTCGCCGATTGGTATCAAAAGACCCAGTGCCAGCAAGGTATCGGCTTTTTTCAAATTGGCGGCGGGATCGCGGGCGACTTCCCGATCTGTGTGGTGCCTATGCTCGAACAAGATTTGGGCAAAAAAGCCGCGAAGTGGTCTTACTTCTGTCAAATCAGCGATTCGACAACAAGTTACGGATCTTACTCGGGCGCCGTGCCAAATGAAAAAATCACCTGGGGCAAACTTGATCTCAAATCAAAAAAGTTTATCGTAGAGTCTGATGCCTCAATAGTGGCACCGTTGATTTTCGCTTATGTTTTAGGGTGGTAATAAATGTCTCTACATTCGAATGAATTGTCGAGCGCCGGTTCAATGCCGGTGCGTAGTTTTGCTATTATTTCTGATAATCTGGCCGGTTATGTTTTAGCCGCTCGCCTCGAGCGCGCCGGGCAAAAGGTGATTCTTATCCACACGAGCGATGGTGAATTCCCCTCACTACTTCATGCCCCGCGCTTACCTTATTACCCCGCCACATCATCTCTCAAAACGGCCCTTGAAGATTTAAGCGATTTGTGTGGCGAATCTATCATCACCACCGAACTTGAAGAGCCACCATTTACTTTCGATGAAGGCCTGCTGAAACCTTTCGTCGGTTTCGGTGAGTCAAAAGCCGCGGCGATTTCGCTGCTCGCCAAATACAATGGCACAAAACGGTTAGCGTTGAATATCGATATCGTGCCTTTACTCGCCGACAAGTTTCAAAATCTCAAAGCTAAACGTCATACTTTTTCTGAGTTGAGTGGGTTTAAATTTGACGGTGAAAAAATCACCCATCTCATGATGAATGGCGGGCAAGAGGTTGCCGCTGATCACTTTGTGTTTATGAACTCCCCCATCGATTTACTCACGCTTTTGCCTTCCGAGTTATTGGGCGCAAGATTGCGCGGCCGCATGGCGAAGACTCCGGTTTTTACAGAGGTGACTGTGGTGCTTAAGCACCAATCGGCCCTCTATGCCGAGAACAATTTGGTGTTTATCGTTCCGTCAAATGCGCAACATGATGCTTTTGTCGGTCAGTGCCTGAACCCCTCCCTCGGCCTGTCGTGCTGGCAAACATTTATCGAAGATGTACTCTCTGAGGACACCGAGCACGTCTCCAACGTGATCAAGAACATGCGCCGCTATGTGCGTAAAGCTTTTGGACAAAATGAAGACCCTGCGCCTTTAAAGCTCAACATTGCCACCCGTGCAGCAGGTGATTTTGCCTGGTTGGCCGAGCAAAAAGACATCGACTTGATAGCAAAAAACTTCACTCTCGTACCCACACTATCGAGTTCGTTTACGGGATTAGCGCAGTTTATTGATGCCGCTGATTCGGCTGCAGCTAAAATCCACCGAATAAACGTTGATCTTCGACCACGCCACGTGTTAGACACACACCCATAAAACGCTCATAAGGGCTTTTAAATACTCACTTCTTGTGACTTTCTGGTGCTCCGGTTGTTGGGGTTCCCACGAGAAGGTGGATTAACCAGAGAGGTATAATATGTCTGTTACCATGAAAGAAATGCTCGACGCCGGGGTGCACTTCGGCCACCAAACACAGCGTTGGAACCCAAAAATGAAGCCGTACGTTTACGCTTCACGCGGCGGCATTCACATCATCGATCTACAAAAAACAATCGTACATGCTAAACTTGCTGCTGATTGCGTTCGCTCCATCGCTGCAAAAGGCGGGCGTCTGATTTTTGTTGGTACAAAAAAACAAGCTGTCGAGCCTATCATCGAAGCGGCCAACAAATGCGGTCAGTACCACGTAACTAAGCGTTGGTTGGGCGGCATGCTGACAAACTTTCAAACGATTCAAGCGAGCATTCAGCGCTTACGTAAAATCGATCAAATGCGTGAGAAAAACGAACTCAATTATTTTTCTAAAAAAGAGCGCGCCCGCATCGAAAAAGATTATCTTCGCTTGCACGAGTACTTAAGTGGTATTCGCGAAATGAAAGACATGCCATCAGCTATGTTCGTTATCGATATCAATAAAGAGCACATCGCTGTCGCTGAAGCTAAGCGCTTGAACATGACTGTGATCGGTATCACTGATACCAACACCAACCCTGAGTTGATTGACTTCCCGATCCCCGGTAACGACGACGCTATTCGCTCGATCAAGCTTTTTACCAACATGGTGGCTGAAGCCTACAACGAAGGTGCAGCACAATGGCAAGAAGAGATGAAAAAGAGTGCCGATAAACGCGCTCAAGAGCCGGTTGAAGAGAAAAAAGACGATCGCGAAGAGCAACAACAACGTCGCCCACGCGGTAACCGTGGTGCACAATCACAACCGCAAGCTGACGCTGCTGCCGGCCCAGCCGTATTCAAGTTTACAAAGGGTCGCAAACTCGTAGCTGCTGGTACAGCAGATGAGGTTGAAATCGAGATGGAGCTTGAGTCTGGTGAGACTGAAGCGACTCCAGAAGAAGTCGACGAAAATAGCAACAGCGAAAACGTGACAAAGAAGTAATCGCAGAGATTTTTAAAAAAATTTAAATTTTACACGAGGTCAATTTATGTCAGTGCAAGTGAGTGCAACTCTGGTGCGAGATCTTCGCGAACGCACCAGTGCTGGAATGATGGATTGCAAAAAAGCTCTTGAAGAAACCAAAGGTGATTTTGATAAAGCCATTGAGTGGTTGCGAACTAAAGGTATCGCTAAAGCCGATAAAAAAGCCGGTCGTATAACCGCTGAAGGATTAGTTCACTCTTACATTCATGCTGGCGGTCGCGTCGGCGTTTTGCTTGAGGTGAATTCTGAAACTGATTTCGTCGCTCGTAACGATGGCTTTAAAACTTTCGTTGCTGACATCGCGATGCATGTGGCGGCTATGTCGCCACGATTCGTGAAGGTTGATGAGATCCCCATGGACGCACGCGAGAACGAAAAACGCGTCCTCCTCGCAAAAGCTAAAGAAGAAGGCAAGAAGCCTGAAATGCTTGAGAAGATTGTGGAAGGCCAAATAAAAAAATGGGCCGCTGAGATTTGCTTATTAGACCAAAAATTTGTGAAAAACCCCGACATTACTATTGAGCAATACCTCAAAGAGACAATTGCGAAGATCGGTGAAAATGTCGTGATTCGTCGTTTTGTGCGTTATGAGCTTGGCGAAGGGCTTGAAAAGCGCAAAGATAACTTTGCTGAAGAAGTCGCCAATCAACTTAAGGGTTAATTCTTGGGTAAATCTAAATATAAACGCA
This sequence comes from Bdellovibrionales bacterium, assembly GCA_043754135.1. Taxonomy (GTDB): domain Bacteria; phylum Bdellovibrionota; class Bdellovibrionia; order Bdellovibrionales; family UBA1609; genus RBG-16-40-8. The sequence continues at coordinate 3,622 of JAYUVI010000387.1, forward strand.
TCCTGCTCAAATTGAGTGGTGAAGCTCTCGCAGGCGACAAGGTTTCAGGTATTGATACTGACACCTTGCTTAAAATCGCAAACGGAGTGAAAGCGGCTCACGATCTGGGCGTACAGATCGGCATCGTCATCGGTGGCGGCAATATCTTTCGTGGTATTGCGGCTTCAGCGAACGGTATGGATCGCGCCAGTTCTGACTACATGGGCATGCTCGCCACTTGCATTAACAGCCTGGCGTTGCAAGATGCTCTTGAGAAAATCAAGGTTCCCACTCGTGTACAAACGGCGATCGCCATGGCTGAAATCGCTGAACCCTATATTCGCCGTAAAGCCATTCGCCACTTTGAAAAAGATCGTATAGTCATTTTCGCAGCTGGTACGGGCAACCCTTACTTCACTACCGATACGGCAGCTGCCCTCCGCGCCATGGAGATCAACGCTGAAGTGATTTTAAAAGCTACTAAAG
>JAYUVI010000388.1:0-3176 GCA_043754135.1 Bdellovibrionales bacterium
AACAACTTTTGCACCATGAGCTTCATAAACTTTATCTTTGTCGTTAATGGCAGTATCGAACTCCATTTTATATGAAAAGCCTGAGCAGCCACCACGTTTTACGCGCACTCGCAGAAAAGCTTCGTTTGAAGCTTTGTCTTCAACTTTAAGCGCGACGATTTTTTTTGCAGCGGTTTCTGAAACTGTAATCATGACCTACTTTAACACAGCCCTCGAGCTTATGCCAGATGTCTTGAAAGTGGCTATTGAGTTGGCGGCGTGAGCGGCGTAATAGTCGGTGAGGGCGGCGTCAGCGTTTCGGCTGCGACTTCTGTGCACTTATAAATTAGGCCAGTATACCAACCGGCATCTGAAGACGCTTGAATACTTGCAAGATGACCCTGATTCGCGGTGACTTCGCGGCGTATGCATGAGAGCTGAATTTCTTCATTCGCTGGTTTATACGAGCTGCCACAAGGGGTCGTGTAGACGTCATAACGTTTTACCTTGAGGCAATTGGCCGGCACCACTTCGCCTTCTTTTTCACGCACTATTTTATAAGCTTTTTCTACATCGGTGAGGGGCTGGGGCTCCTCGACACCAAATCGCATCATCACACAGCCAGTGGCGAGAATAACCGCTAGAATACTAAATACACTTCCGCTTTTTAAAATTGATTTCACTTTTTCTCCGATCGCTTTTGGGCTGAATTTGTTTGTGTCGAATATTTTTGTACCATCGCAATAATTTTTTCGGCAGCGGTTTTGAGATCTTCTTCGGTAGTGAAGCGGCCAATTCCGATGCGTACAGTGGCGCGCGCGAGAGATTCTGGTAAGCCAATGGCTTCCAAAATATGTGAAGGGGCACCGGCTGAACAGGCTGAACCTGAGCTCACTGCTAAACCTGAAAGTGAGAGTGCAAAAACGTCGGCGTCGAGCCCATCAAAAGAAAAGCTGACGTTCGAACTAAGTCGTTCGCTGCGATGTCCGTTTAGGCGCACATGGTGGGTCGAATTTAAAATACGTGCAATAAAAGCATCGCGCATTTCAGTGAGTCGTCGTGATTCTTCGCCCATGTTTTTGTAACAAATCTCGCAGGCGGTGCCCATAGCCACAATACCGGGTACGTTCAGCGTGCCTGGGCGTCGACCGAATTCTTGGCTGCCACCGAAAAGTAAAGGTTCTAGTTCGAGATCGTCGTTAATGTAAAGAAACCCCACACCCTTGGGGGCATACATTTTATGACCGCTGGCCGAAAGCAAATCGATGTGCATTTCTTGTACTGAAATTGGGTTTTTGCCTAAAGTTTGAGCGGCATCAACGTGAAATACGACTTTATTTTTATTTGCTAAAGCGCCGATTTCAGCCACCGGGTTAATGGTGCCGATTTCATTTTGGCCCATGATAATTGAAATTAAACGGGTGTGTGGCTTTAAAGCTTCTTCTACCTGTCGCGCGCTCACTTGCCCAAAGCGATCGGGCTTTAAATAAGTCACCTCAGCGCCATATTTTTCTAAACATTTGGCGACATCCAGAACCGCTTTATGCTCCACCAAAGTGGTGATCATATGAGCTGGCATTTCGCGCGAAAGATACGCCTTCATCACTCCCAAAAGCGCCATGTTATTGCTTTCGGTGGCGCCGCTAGTCCAAGTGATGCTCTTTGTTTTATCGGCACGGCCAATTAATGTGGCGGCTTGTTTGCGCGCTTTTTCGACAGCTTGGTTGGCCTCCCACCCATAAGAGTGGGTGCTCGAAGAAGCATTACCGAAAGCTTCACGCAAAAAAGGCAACATCGACTCGAGGACAAGTGGGTCCACGGGGGTGGTTGCATTATAATCGAGATAAATTGGCCTATTCATGTACTATAATCTGTAACGAAATACGGTTATATTGTCGAGCACAGCCTTTAGAAAAAAATGAGGAGTGTCTAAATGTTCAACACAGAAAATCTGCGTGAGATTGATCTTTTTAACCCCACACCTGAGCATAAAATGCTGCGTGAATCGGTGCGGACCTTCGTGTTGAGTGAAGTCGAGCCGCAAGCGTTAGAGTACGATCGTAAAGAGCTTTTTAACCTGCCGCTGTTTCGTAAATTGGGCCAAATGGGTTTACACGGTATTACCGTTGTAAGTGAGTATGGTGGTTCAGAGATGGATGCCATCGCCGCGGTTATCGCTCACGAAGAAATCTCGTGGTCAGACCCGGGATTTTGCCTCGCTTACCTAGCCCACGCTATGCTGTGCGTGAATAATTTTGCCCAAAATGGTGACGAAGCCGCTAAAAAGCGAATCTTGCCCAAGCTCTGTTCAGGCGAGTGGGTAGGGTGCATGGCCATGTCTGAGCCCCACGTCGGCACAGATGTGCTCGGGATGAAATCTACAGCAGTGAAAAGTGGTGATGATTATATTCTCAATGGCCGCAAAATGTGGATTACAAATGGCACCATAGATGAAAATCGTACACCCGCCGATTGTGTTTTGTTCTATGCCAAAACCGGTGAAAAAAATGGTCGCGTGCAACTTTCAACTTTTATGGTTGAAAAAGAGCATGTGGGCTATTCGGTGGGCCAGAAAATCAAAGATAAAAGTGGTATGCGAGCGTCGAATACCGCAGAACTTGTTTTTGTGGATTGCAAAGTGCCGCGCTCGGCGCTCGTAGGCGAAGAAGGCGACTCGATGTTGCATATGATGAAGAATTTGGAGCTTGAGCGACTCACTTTGGCAGCCATGAGTTTGGGTATTGCTAAGCGCTCTTTGCAAGTGATGAATAAATACGCGAGCGAGCGTGAGGCTTTTGGCAAACCACTTTCAGCTTTTGGGCAAATTCAAAAGTATATTGGTGACAGTTATGCCGAGTATATGGCAGCTCGCACTTATGTTTATGATACCGCTCGCCGTATGAATTTGAATAAAGCCGGTCAGCGATTAGATTCTGACGGTGTGAAAATCGTCGCCTCGACAATGGCAAAAAATGTCGCCGATCGTGCGATTCAAGTTTTAGGTGGTTATGGCTACGTGGGTGAATATGTCGTTGAAAGACTGTGGCGTGATTCGAAACTTTTAGAAATTGGTGGAGGCACTCTCGAAGCCCATCAAAAAAATATTACGAATGATTTAGATCGTTTAAGCGATTCATTATTGTAATTTGTTAAAATTGGCCTTATATCATTGCGATGAACGGCATTTTTGAAGGTGC
>JAYUVI010000389.1:0-3468 GCA_043754135.1 Bdellovibrionales bacterium
CAAAACATTTCGTGCGCTCAATGTGTTTTAAAAAGCGCGTGCCCAAACCAACACCTTTATGGGCATCTTTAATCAACCCCGGCATATCGGCGACGACAAAGTTGCTTTCTTCATCGATTCGCACCACTCCCAAATTCGGGATCAACGTCGTAAATGGATAGTCGGCCACTTTAGGTTTCGCCGATGAAATGCGCGAGATCAGCGTCGACTTACCAGCGTTGGGGAAGCCTATAATCCCCACATCGGCGAGGAGCTTCAGCTCAAGGTGAATGGTGGCCTCTTGGCCAGGCAAACCCTTTTGCGCAACGCTAGGCGCTTGGTTCACGCTTGATTTATAAAACGGATTACCTTTGCCACCCAGACCACCTTCAAGAAATAGAAACTCTTCTTCATTGCCCATGTCGCGAATGACTACGCCGTGCTGATCTTTGATTACTGTACCGGGCGGCACGACGATCACGAGATCATCGCCATCAGAGCCTGCGCGCTTTTGTATGTCGCCGGGCTCACCGTCTTCAGCTTTGTATTTAGTTTTTAATTTTAAATCGAGAAGGGAGTGCAGGCGTGTAGAAGCCTTAAACTTAACATGGCCACCGCGACCGCCATCGCCGCCATCTGGGCCACCGCGCGGGACAAAAATCTCGCGACGAAAGCTCACCTTACCCGGACCGCCACGGCCCGAGGCGACTTCAATAGTGACCTCATCTACAAATTTCACAAATTATTTTGTTTTTAGGCAGCTTTAGCCGGAGCTGGGTAAACGCTCACACGAAATTTTTGTTTGTTCACTTGCTCGAATTTCACTTGGCCGTTCATCACAGCATAAATAGTGAAATCACGACCCATGCGAACATTGCGTCCAGTAAGAAACTTTGTTCCACGCTGACGAACTAAAATGGTGCCTGACAAAACATGCTCGCCACCAAATCGTTTAACGCCTAAACGCTTACTCTGACTGTCTCGACCGTTTCTGGTACTACCCGCGGCTTTCTTCGATGCCATAAAAACCCTTTCTCAATATCACTACAAAAATTTAACCCTTATGCTTTTTTCTTAGTCGTCTTAACGGCTTTTTTCGCGCCCGTTTTTTTCTTGGCTACGCCTGATGACTTTGGTTTCGCTGCTGCTTTTACTTTTTTCGGCACTTTCGCTTTTTTCTCAACGCCAGCCTCATTTTGTTTAGCTTCAAACATAGCTTTGCGCTCAGCATTTTTTAACGGATCAACCACTACCGCAGATTTGTCAGCTTCACTCACTTCACCAGTCGGTGACTGAATGGCTTTTACAAAAAGCTCTGTGAAAAACTGTCTGTGGCCATGCAAACGGCGATAACCTTGACGACGCTTCTTTTTGAACACAATCAGTTTAGGCGCTTTCGCTTGCTGAGTAACAACTACAGTCACTCTTGCATTTTTCACTGTTGGCTCACCCACGTGAATTTTATCGCCACCAACCAAAAGAACATCATCAAAAGAAAATTCTGAGCCCAGCTCATGCTGAAGCTTTTCTACGCGAAGAGTGTCCCCGGCGCGAACCGTGTATTGCTTTCCACCAGTGCGAATTACTGCGTACATTTGTGACCTCCGAAACCCTGTCTTTGTATGCTTGATCGATTTAAAGACGGTCTATGTGCCATGATGCGTAAGTTCTGTCAATGTCTATAAATTTTCGATTTCGAACTGCTCTAAGTGAAAGCTCGGTTCAACCTTAAAGGCCACCGCATGGCCGAGCTTCATTTCGATGTGCTCTAAAGCTTCAGATTCTTCAGCATAAATCCAATCCGCCACCTCAGATTGACAGCGCACCACGGTCGTCGCCTTGTTCTTGTGACGAAGAGCCTCACGCTCTAGCGTTCTGAAAATCTCGTGGGCCACCGTAACTCTTTGCTTTATATAGCCTTTTCCTTCGCAGTAGGGACATGGGTCGCATAGAGAGGCGATCAAGCTGGGGCGAATGCGCTTACGGGTCATCTCCACTAAGCCTAATTCTGACATGGGGGAGACCACGGTACGCGCACGATCCTTGGCAAACTCTTCTTTTAAAATGCTCATAACCTTTTCACGGTGGGATTCTTTTTCCATATCGATAAAGTCGATGATGATGATCCCCCCGCAATTACGGATCCGCAGCTGGTGGGCAATCTCACGGGCGGCCTCGATGTTGGTGGTCACAATGGTGTCTTCAAGATCGCGCTTACCGACGAACTTACCCGTGTTGACGTCAACCACGACGAGGGCTTCGGCTTCGTCGACCACAATATAGCCACCCGATTTGAGCCAAATACGACGGCCCAGAGCGCGAGAAATTTCGAGGTCAAGATCATACAAATCAAAAAGCGGAGTTTCGCCTTTGTGGAGCACTACACGGTTTTTAAATTTCGGCAAAAACTGCGACATAAAGGTGAGAATTTTTTTATGCACCTGAGGATCATCGACAATCACCCGATCCACTTTTTCATCTAGCAGATCGCGGAGCGCGCGTAACTCGACGTCGACTTCTGAATGAATCAAACCCGGTGTCTTTTTCTTTTCGTAAGAGTTCTGCACTTCACTCCACAAACGTGAGAGGTATTGCAAATCGGTGACGATGTCTTCTTCACTGGCGCCTTCACCCGCTGTGCGCACGATCACGCCGCCTGGGGATTTGTGTTTTTCAATAATCGTTTTTAAACGCTCGCGCTCGGTTTCATCAGTGATTCGGCGTGAAATACCTAAGTGTTCAACGGTCGGCATGTAAACCACATTTCGCCCCGGCAAAGAAATATGGGTGGTGATGCGTGAACCTTTTGTACCCAGCGGGTCTTTCGCCACTTGAACGAGCAATAATTGGCCGGGCTTAATTAAATCTTGAATGTGCAATCGTGCTTGTTCTGAAAGTTCTGATTTAACATCCAGAACCTGTTGGGCTTCGTCGTTTTCGCCGTCTTCGCTGCCTTCAAAAAATAAACCACCTTCACCCGTTAAATCGTTGCGAATATCGCCAACGTAAAGAAAACCGGCGCGGTTCAAACCAATATCCACGAACGCGGCTTGCATACCGGGTAAAACACGCAAAACTCGACCTTTATAAACAGAGCCCACCATTGTCGGCGAAACTTTGCGATCAATTTTAAGATCGACTAAAGTCCGGTCTTCGACATAAGCGACGCGGGTTTGATTGGAGTGGACATTGATGAGAATCTCGGTAGCCATAAGTTACCGTTCTATCATCAGTTCTTCGGATAAACTAGACCTAACCTTTGCCAGTCCAAAAACCGATAGAACTTCATGGCACAAATCGATCAACTCTTCAAAATTATGGTGGCGCAAAATGCGTCGGACTTACACTTAAGTTCTGGCGCCGCCCCTTATCTGCGCTTACATGGCGAAATGGTGAAGCTGGAGCACCCAGAGCTCAACAACGAGGGTGTGCAAGGTCTTGTGTTCGAAATTTTATCTGAAAAACAGAGACGTCTCTTCATTGAAAACT
>JAYUVI010000390.1:0-3644 GCA_043754135.1 Bdellovibrionales bacterium
AAGATGATGACGTTCTCGACACGTGGTTCAGTTCGGCACTCTGGCCGTTCAGCACCATGGGTTGGCCTGAAGAGACCGAAGCCCTCAAAACTTTTTACCCGACAGATGTTCTAGTCACCGGCCACGATATTATTTTCTTTTGGGTGGCCCGCATGATTATGATGGGCTTAGAATTTCGTAAAGACGTACCGTTTAGAAAAGTCGTCATCACCGGTCTAATTCGCGATGCTGAAGGCCGCAAAATGTCGAAGTCTTTGGGAAATGCTTTAGACCCCGTCGAGTTAATTAACGAATTTGGCGCCGATAGCGTGCGTTTTACGCTACTTGCACAAGTGGCCGCCGGTAAAGATTTAAAATTCTCGGTGCCGCGTCTTGAAGGCTACCGCAACTTTATGAACAAGGTGTGGAATGCTGCTCGTTTCTCTCTCGGCGTACTTAAAGATTTTGAGTGGAGTGGTGGCGGTGAGCTCAGTGATAAAACTTTGCCGAAGAAAGAATCTTTATCTGACGCTGATTTTTGGATCATCTACAAATTAGGTGAGTGTGAACGTCTGGTCGACGAACACTTAAAAGAGATGCGTTTTTCTGACGCCGCCAATGTGCTCTATGATTTTGTATGGCATAAATTCTGCGATTGGTACTTAGAGCTCATTAAGCCGGTGGTTTACGGCAGCTCTATCGCGCAAAAAGAAAACACGATGCTCGTGCTAGCGCAAACCTTGAATCGCATTGTGCGCTTGCTGCATCCATTTACTCCATTTATTACCGAAGAGATTTATCAGAAGCTGCCGGTCAAAGGTCAGGCATGTATTATTGATGTTTACCCCACACCTCGCACCGATAAAGATTGGATCGCGCTCGGCAGTCGTGAAAGCGCTGAAGAGTTAGATCTCGTGATCGAGGTCATCAGCGCCATTCGTAATATTCGTGGTGAAAACCGCATTAAGCCGAGCGAAGATTTAAAAGTGCGCTTGCACCCACATGAGGCCGCAGCACAGAAAATTCTGCAGACCAATAAGTCTTACATTATAAAATTAGCGAAGCTCGGGGAGTGCGAAATTCGCGAAGAGGGTTCACTCAGCAAGTGCGCTCTTACGCCCATTCAAATTTACGGTCACACCGTCGACGTCATTGTGTACCTCGAAGGCCTCGTAGATTTGGCTGAAGAGCGGAAGCGCATTGAGAAGGCGATCGAGAAATTTCAAAAAGAAATGTCAGGTCTTAGTGGCCGTTTAAGTAACGAGAATTTCGTGAAGAACGCACCGTCAGAAGTGGTCGAGCAGGGCCGTAACACGATTGTTGAGCTCAACTCTAAAATAAAAACGCTGGAACAGAGTCTCCAGCGTTTGGTTTAAACCGAAAATTTTTAATCTTAGCTCCTGCATTTTTTTACAGGAGCATGACTTCGCATATTCCAGCGTTACTGGATAGGAAAATTCATTTCCCCTGAACCAGCAGACGGCAACGTTGCACGTTCTGTTAAGCTATCTTGATCACCTGGTATACGCATAGCTTCTTGGTCGATCGCGCCATTGCCGTGCAAACGGACTACGTTGTTCAATTGCGTTTCGATGTTGGCTAAGACTTCCAAAAATTCACGACCCTTCAAGCGTGTGCCGTCTGACGAACGTGGCCAGAGGTACGGCTCGGTCGCCGATCGATCAGAACGTGTGAGCACAATTTCAAACTGTGTGGATTCAGCCAAAGCCGATGTTGGCACAAGGCTATAAAGCAGGTTGGGACCAAGCTGTCTAAAGAGTTGGTTTTTCAGTAATCCCATAAATTGTTCATCACGTTGGGCTATCGTTACACTTGGGTTTGAGAAATCAACGACGTACTGAATGGTCGTCACGATGTCTTCGATGTCTTCACAGAAGCGTTTGACCGGGTAATCGAAAGCGTCATAGTAGGCGGTACACGTTTGCTCGACAAACTCATAGCCACCTGATTTTTTGGGATTACTTTTCACGTACTTCACTCTTGGCTGATAGCTCACAGCTGAAGCTGGTATGGCGTTCAAAGTATTTATGACTTGATTACGAACTCTATCTGCAAAGACTGATGTGTTTCGTTTATAAACTTCGGCGATAGCGTTCACGCCAATATCGGTTAAATAATAACGAGCGGAAATCTTCACATCTTTTAAAGAACCGGAAGGATTTAAAAGATTAGGGTAATGGGTAGTCAAATAAGACGTAAAATCGTTGTAAACAAGGTCGGGCATGATCATTCTAAAGTGGCCTAGCTCATAGGCCTGTTCTTTTTCTGAGAGCTTACGATCTGAGTAGTCGTAGTAAAATCCCATCGACTTGAACTCAACTGGCGAAAAATTTGAATCGGCTTTATAGATTAAATTCGCGCGACGAAGTGTCTCCTCAGCACGCCATTTAAATAAGAAACTTTCTTTCGATTCTTGCATCCAAGTGGGGTAGTACAAAAATTCGGTGGTCGTTTGACCTTTCAACGGGCCATCGTCATGTGTCACGTTGTAGGCGACTCTATTTTTACGACCAATCTCTGTATTTTGAAATTTCACGAAACCACTGAGCGCAAAGCGGTGTTCATCAGTATGCGTATCTGTTGTTTGATCAGAACCCTCGAAGCTGCGATCGACACTACGGTCTTGAATAGGTGTACCTTGCATAATTTCTTCGCGGTAAATTTCGTCGAAACGCACCAAATTTGAAATCAGTACATCGCGCGTCTCGTTACGGCTGGCGGTGACATCAGCAAGAGCTTTCAAGTTTTTGAATGCGAAAACTCCATCGAAAAATTCATCATAAGCTTTTCGCAAATCTTGGTTTTTGGCGTCGAGGTCTAATACATAGTCGGCTAAGTAAATGGTGTGATCGATGCCTGAATGCGCTTTGCAAAGCATTTCATCGAGATTAAACACCTGTACGATAATATCGCCCACAATATCGTAACCGGTTAAACCAATACACGCATCGCGAGCGGGGCCACGACCCTTTGTGGCCGATACACGCATTCGGGCCTTTGTGCCTTTGCCTTTAAAAACGTAAATGTCGAAAAGGCCGTCCATGACGTAGACCATTTTACCTTTAATACGAACATGGGCGGGGAGTGATATTTTACCAGCGAAACCAACGGCCATGCTTAAGCGAACATTCAATCTCGATAAGTCACCGGGTTGCATTTTATCGACTGTTTCAGAGACGAATGGAAACTTCCACCAGGCCTGCGGTTTGCCAAAGTGAGCATCCATGGGGTCGGTGTGATAACGATAAAGTTCAATTGTTGTGCTAGCGCTTGGGCGCAAATAGGCCGGCTCAACATTGAAATACTTATGAAGATCGAACCCAGCGCCTAAAGAATAACCATCCATGCGTACGAACTGATTGTCGCGAAAGGCGGGTTTGATATCGCGAGTGTATCCCGGAATAAAAAAGAAGCCGTCAAAGCTAATGCGAGGTTCAATCGGAATATGTTTTTCAAGGTAGATTGCTTGTTCTTTGAGAGAACTCATCTTGCTCGACATTTTTTTAAAAATCGAACTACGAGTTTTCTTGCCTCTTTCAGATTCAATAAATTTCTCGAGTTTATTTTTGCGATCTGTATCTACAGGTGTAAAATACTGTTCTGAACTAACTTCAGTGTTGTTCGAATCTTGAACAGGCTCGTTG